>JALNWR010000090.1 GCA_023230795.1 Candidatus Cloacimonadota bacterium | reverse complement strand
TCCAGGATGATATCAGATTCAGAGTCCTTTGCTGCAGATCTGATCATGGCAATCAAGCTGCTATCCTGCTCTACAATGCTTTTGATCTGGTTTTTTACAAACATATTGACGTTTGTACTGTTGGCCATATAAGCCAGATATTCCCTGAGGGCGGCTGGATAGCGCTGCAGCTGCATATTGGCATTGGCAAGCTCCATCATAAAGAGGGTCTCGTCCAGCTCGGCTCTGGCCTTTTCATAGACCTGAACCGAGTATTCATAGTGCCTCCGGCGTTCAAAGTAGGAAGCCAGAAGCCGGTATTTATTTTGATTTTGAGCGTTTAACTGCAGATAAGCTTCCGCCATCTGATAGGCTTGGGGCAGCTTTCCTTGCAGGATAAAGAGTTGAATCCGCTGTTCGGTATAGATATTTGCATCCAAAGTTCTCTGATACTTTGTAAGTAAGGCTTCGGCCTTGTCGGATGCGGAAAGATTGAAATATATCTGCATGAGCTGCAAGATGGAATTCAGATCATCCGGATACTTTTCCAGGATTTGCAGATATACGGTTTCAGCCTGTTGGTATTCACGGCGGATAAGGTGTTGATTTGCTTGCTGCACCAGGATCTGGCGTTCGTCGTATTGCGCCATCAAAGGTAGCAATAGTAGCAGCAGTAGTATGGTCAATAAGGCTTGGCGCATTACTCGGCTCCTTCCTGTAAGATTTTGAGGTATTCCATGATCAGCTGTTGGTACTCGCGGGGATAGTTTTTAAAGCCATCATCCAGCATCATAGCGCGCCTTAAGGCATCGTAATCCACCGCTTTGATCTGATCTGCAGAAGGCAGGCCGGTGCTGCTCTCAGCCTTTCTTTTCTCACTGGTGTCTCGCTTTGTGATCGATTTTTGGGCATCCAAAAGCCGGCTGAGTATATGCTCCTGCTGTTTCATGATGGCAGGATCAAAGCGATTTTGGCGCAGATTGCGGGCCACCGATTCCGCTTCATCGATGATCTGCTGGATAGCGTTACCCTGCTTTTGGGCTTCGGGGTCTTGCTGCAGAGCGCGTTTGAGGTTCTCCGCCAGACGCTCTTGATCTGAGGCCAGCTTTTGCACCTGCTCCTGCATTCCGGCATCCATCCGGCCTCCCTGGCTCTGCATCTGCATCATCAGCTGTTCGGTAAGCATATTCATCGCCATCTGCTCCTGCCCCATTTGCTCCAGCATCTGCATCAGGGATTGCATGCCTCCCCCTCCCCCGCCTCCGGAAGAAGCATTTTGCTGAGCCAGCATCAGGTCGTAAGCCATGAGGTTCAGGCTTTGCTGCACTGCATCCAGGTCTTTGCGGATATTGGGGGTGCGGCTTTGTCCCAATACGCCGAAGATATCCCGATAGGCCTTATTAGCACTGGTCAGATCAATGTAAAACTTGGGGGGAAGCACCATGCTAACCTGGGGCTTGCTAAAGAGTTTATTCAGCGATATCTGCAGGCCTTCATACGCAGATATCAGTTCCGGCACCAGCGGATAAGGATCGTTTTCATAGCGCTCTTTGGTAGTTTCGTGCTCTTTGGAGAAAATCAAAAGCTCGCGGATAGCCTGCCCTATAGCCTGCATCACCTCGCCTTGAGAGCCGGAGCTCATGGATTCTTTCATGGCGGCAAGCTTGAGGGTAAAGCGGCGCATCTTTTCCAGCGCTTCGCTTTGCGACTGCTGGGATTGGGGACGTTTATCCCCCTTAAGAGCCTGCTCAGAGCTCTGCATATCCTGATCTGCCTTGCTTTGCTTCATATCCTGAAGCAGCTCTTCCAGCATCTTACTGGCCTTGGGATCGCCGGCCAACTGCTCTTTCAGAGCCTCCAGTTCCTGCAGCAGCGCATCATACTTCTCGCCAATCTGCCCTTGCTCGTCTGCCAGTTTTTGATGATCCTGCGCTGCATCTTTGGTTTTCTCGCTCAAAGCTTTTTGCATCTTTTCCATTTCTTCGGAGATTTGCAGGGCTTTTTGCACGGCCTGCTCGTTTTTGATGCTTTCCAAGAGCGCCAGGGTCTGCTCTATCTTCTGGGCAAAATCCTCCATGGAAAACTTGAAGTCCTCCATAGCCTTGCGCAAATCCTCCGGCCGCACATTTTGCATGGCCTTCTCCATCTCACGCATGGCATCATAGAGCTCATCGGTAGCGATCTCTTGCATCAATTCCTGAATTTTCATCATCTTTTGCAAGGTTTCTTGAGACAGGGTGCTATTGGCCTGCATTTTATCGATCAATTCCTGATAGCTTTCGGCGATGTTTTCCACCTGCTCAGACAGGTCTTGTTGATTTTGCAGGATGTCTTCCAGCTCTTTTTTATCTTCCCACTGCATATTTGGGTCTTTGAGCAATTCCCGCCGCTTTTCTTCAAAACGCTGCTGAATCTTCTCGCTTTCTTCCAGGGCAGTGTTGAGCTCGTCTTTGCGCATCTTCTCCTGGCTTTCTATCTCGGCATAGATTTCTTCGATAGAAGGAAAGCGGGCCCGATAGCGGGTGCTCACACCCTTTTGAGGCTCGGGAGCGTTATCGTATATCTCTGCCCAATACGTAACTATATCTCCGGGGAAGAGATCCAGGGGGTTCATATCCCAAAGGTAGTCTGTATTATACAGTTTATTGGGAATCACGCTTTGGATGTTTAGTGCGATGGGCTCTTTGCTGTTGATTTGATAATGCAGGCTGAAATTGGCCAGGCCAAAATCATCGTTTGCCGTGATGATCAGAGGTAGCATCAGATTTTGATTCAAGGTGACATCCTCACCTGGGAAGATAATCCGAATCTGGGGAGGATCATCCGGCAGAATCCGGATCTGCTTTTCTTCAGGGCGGGATTTGCGTCCCAGCTCATCCTCGATCTCCAGATACCATTGATCGGGATTCTTGAGGGTAAATTGGGTGATGAAGCTGCTTTCATCCATAGGCGAAAGGTCTTTGCGGCTGGCATCTGAAAACACCATGCTGGCCCTCTTTAGAGGAATATTGCCCTGTATCCTGAGGGTTACTTTCGTGCCCCGATAAGCCTCGATATTGCCATAGCTCAGGCTATCCGAAAAATTCGGTATTCCCGTGTAAGCCGGATAGTCGTAAGACACGCGCCAGCTGCGGACTATGGGCTCGTCCAATACCTTGATCCGGTAGATTGGGCTTTTTGTGATCTCGTTTTCCGCATAGTATTCGATGCTGCTTTCCAGACGGGAAAAGAGATAGCTATGCTGAGAAAGTCCCAATTCCCGCCAGGACTCTTTGGTGCGAAAATACAGCCTATGCTTCAGGCGGGGGTCCGGAGCATCGATCTTGATTAAGACCTGTTCGTTCTTACCTATGGTGATATTCCCCGGGCTGAGGCTGATATCCTCTTTATATACGATCTTGGGGGCTTTATTGGTATAAAACTGTCGAAACGCTATGCTAAAATCCGCTCTCTGGAAATACCAGAAGCTGCAAAGAGCCAGTCCCAATAAGGTGATCAGGATGATCTTTCGCCCTCCAAAGACCTTGGGAACTTCGTATGTATTATCCTGCAAACGCTGGGTGGCAGAGCTTAGCAGGGCTTTCGTGATGGGATTTTCTCCCTTTTGCTGCCAGAGCTCCCAGGCATTTTGATACAGATCGTCCTTCAGCCCATGCCGGGCATCCAGATAGCGGGTCAATCTGTCAAAGCCCCAGAGGTCTCGATATGCCTGCCATAGAATATAGACTATTGTAAGCGCCAAAGCCCCGCGAATAGCTATATTCGCATAGAGCAAGGCGGGAGAATAGGCACCCAGGATCAGCCATAAAATGAAATATACATGCACACCACAGCCAAAAAGCAGGGCGCTGCCGATGATAGCTCTCAAAGCTATGCCGAAATTTATCTTATTCCGATATGTCCTGAGTAAGGCTTGGTATTTATGCATTAATTTCTCCCTTTTACTTGAGTAAAACAAATTGCAGGCCTGTAGATGTCAAGGCAAAAAACGAAACTGCCATTTCTGAGCTTGAATAAAAAGCGCAGCTTGGGCAGATTCCCTGTGTTTACGGCATTAAAACGCTTTGGGGCGAAACCAGGTCCGCCCCAAGCATAAACTTAACTGAAAGCGAGCTTTCACTATCGGGAATGAAAGCCAGATTCTTTGTACTTCGTTGGATTGGTTTGATCGCTGGATTTGGATGCTTGCTGGATTGGATGCTTGCTGGATTGGATGCTTGCTGGATTTGGATGCGTCTCGCATCCAGCAAGGCTGGAGGCCTTGAAAAATGAGCACGTTTCGTGCTCTGCAGGCGAGACGCCTGCAATCCAGCAGCTCTACCATGTTTTCAATCCTCTGAGCAGCTTTCAGGTAAACTCCAAACAATCTCAGGTAAACTCCAAACAATCTCAGGTAAACTCCAAACAATCTCAGGAAACTCCAAACAATCTCAGGTAAACTCCAAACAATCTCAGGAAACTCCAAACAATCTCATGTAAATTTCAAAACCCTAAAAGAAGCATAGCTTTACCAGGATTGCGACCAAGAGCGCTGAATTTATAATCAGCCAGATCGTTACCCGGTTAGCTATCTTTTCATAAGTATCCCGGTTATATTGGATCTTGCGTTCAAGGCGCACCAGCATATGTTCGATAGTACCTAATTTTTCAGCAGATATATCGGATTTCCGGATGCTTTCATTGTGGCTAAAGTTTCTTCTGAACTGTCTGAAGAGTTCAAACAACAAGGGAATAAATGTGGGCATGAAACGACTAAGACCAGATTTTTGCATTAATTCTCCTTAAAACTTGTAACCCAGGTTCAGGTAGTGGGTAGGATTGAGCACTGAATGATAGGTGAAAGCATAATCCAGGCTCACACCTTCGAGAACGAAGGTAGCGCCGGCAGAATAGGTGGCTGGATTTTGATGCACGCCAAAGCGCAGATACAGCGGTTCAAAGAGTTGTGCTTCCACGCCGCCCATAAATTCAGTTTCTTCGGCGAAGTCCTTTTTTGCTTCGATGGAAGTAGTTACCCCATCATAAGGCATATAGGAGATTCCCAGGGCCAGGCTGCTGGGCAGATCAAGCTGATTTTCAAAGCCCATCTTGGCCTGTCCCAGATTGGTAATGGCAAAGCCGAGCTTGGTACGGGTATGCAGCAGTGCAGTTACGCCCAGATCAAAGCCAAAGGCATCATCGCTATCATCGTCGTCGTCAAATTTGAGATTATAGTAATTCAGGTTATAGCCAAAATTGATAGTTGAGTGGATATCCTTTTGCAGAGTAATGCCATGAGACAGGCTCCAGATTTGTTCTCCCATCAGCGAATAGTCTTCAAAATCCACGTCCAGCATGCGAACTCCAAGGCCCAGAGTTCCAAAGTTCTTAGGAAGTTTTGCGCCCAAAGCCAGGGTCTTATACTCAGAGAATTTTTCGCCGTTCAATTGGGAAAATCCGACTTTTGCTTCATAATCCAGATCGGCCAGACCGGCTGGATTGAAGAAGATGGTATTCATGTCGTTTGCGACGCTCACAAAAGCGCCACCCATACCCCGGGCCCGGGCGGAGCTTTGATAATCTCCATATATTCCCAAGAGCATGGCGCAGGGAATCAGAATCAGGCTAAGTAATATTATTTTCTTCATGTTTTACTCCCTATTTCAAACGTGATTTGATCACGATGGGTTGCACTGTGTTGTACCTTTTACCGGTCTCACGATTACTCACTTCGGCATGGCAGTAATAAAGACCGGCGGGCAGCAGCTTCATATTGCTGTCACGTCCATTCCAACTGGTGCGTTCGATGCCGGTAGAGGAGGTGAAATTCTGATGCACAGGAGTGGCCACCAATCTACCCTGAGCATCGTATATGCGGATCAAAGCCCGCGCTAAAAAGCCGGTCTTAGTCCCGTATTCGATGTTTATCTTTTCGTTCATAGAAGGATCAAAGATGTTTTTGCCACTTTGATCGGTTCCAATGCTAAGATGTGCTTTATTCTCAGTGATTTTGACCATCAGCTTGCCATTGGTCAAAGCCGTGATATCCACGTCATCATAGCGGAATTCTTCCAGATGGATCACTATGTCGCCATAGCTTTTGGGTTCAAATTTGAGCTTGATCAAGACGGCATCATCAGTTTCTGAGATCAGGTTATCCTGTCCACCGTAGTGCAAGGTAATGATATCTCCTTCAGCGGAAACGGTCTCGATGGGACTGTACAGACTGAGGCTGCCCGAAATATCATAGCCTTGATACAAGACCTGGTTGGGATCTATGCGAATCTTAATCTCATATTCGCGTACTCCCCATTCACTTTTCAGCTTGCTGGTATAGACGTTCAGGGTGTTTATCTGATCCAGGACTCCATTACTTTCGGTACTAATTCTGATGATAGAATTGCTCACGTCATCTACCTTCATCATATCGCTGGCATCGCGAGGCAGGATTTTGTAGCCGGCTACGCTGTGATAATCTACCACGCCCTGAATCTGACTCCACCATTCACCTACCACGATTTGTGAGGCCTGGGGAACATAGAGCACGTCATCCACCATAGCCTGCACATTGCTGCTGTCTGCTATCTTATACTGTCCATAGCTATCCATAGTGCTTTTGATCTGGACGTCATTAAAGCGCACCAGGACCCCTTCGTATTGTTCTGAGCTATTGTTATTATAGGGCAAATCCGCAGTGGAAAGCGGAGTAATAGGGATAGTATTGTTTTGGGATAAGACATCGCTTGAGGTAACGCTGGTAAGCTCGGTGAGGTTAAAATACTCGCTCACGGTTCCGGTAAGCTTCACCATATCACCCAGCTCCACCAGATTGCTGGTATTGCCATGGAACACATAAAGTCCGCTCCAGGGGCCTCCTTCGGCATCACCGATGTAAAAAGAGGAACCGCGGTTTATGGCAGTTACTATGCCCTGAACCGTTACCGATTGTCCATTATATGGTGAATCGCCGTTGGGATTATCCGTATATTGGATATCATAGCAGCTAAGCTGGGCCATGAGTCCGGCAGACAACATTAGGGCTAAAATACTGATAAGGATACCTTTCATTTATATCTCCTTGCTATACATATCTTGCGGAATTTGCTCCCGGGCCGGGATTTCAGATTTGGCCGCTGGAGCATCTTTGATAAAAAATAAATCTATAATCAGCAGACAGACAGCGATAAAGATGCAGCTATCTGCGACATTGAAGATGGGAAATCGGTGCATAATGAAATCTGGAAAATCAACATTGATAAAATCTGTAACTCCCCCCAGCAGAATCCGGTCTATCAGGTTACCCAGCGCGCCGCCCATCACCAGGCCAAAAGCCACAACCTGAATCCGGTGTGTACTTTGATACAAAAGATAGACGATGAAGATCATCGCAATGCAGGTGGTAGCGATAAAAAACACACGGTTTACCACGTCACTGGAAAATCCAAGGCTGAATGCCGCTCCGGTGTTATTCACATGAGTCAATAAAAAGGTATCGCCAAAAAGGTTTGCCAGCACGGGCACACTATGATATAGCTCAATATTTGTGCGCACCAGTAGCTTGGTGATTTGATCAACCACAAGTACTATCATCATGATCAGGTAGGCCGGGGCTATCTTGAGTTTCGTCTTCATAAATCAGCGTCTTTGCTTACGCTTCTTGGTCTCCATCTTCTCTTTGCAATCTATGCACAGCGTGGCATAGGGAATGATCTGCAAGCGTGCTACAGGAATCTCCTCTCCACACATCTCACAAAAGCCAAAATGTCCATCCTGCAACCGGCGCATAGCGTCATTGAGCTTGCGGATCTTTTCCCGCTCGGTTTCCATCATCTTCACAGTGTGTTCCATATACTGAGTATCGGAGCCTTGATCGGCCTGATGATAGGCATAGGAAGAAAGGTCACCGCTGCTCTCGCGGGAACCCACACTCTGGTCCTTGTTCATACTTTCAATGTAGGCCATGCTTTCTTTGAGTTCTGCCAGAATCAGCTCTTCAAAGAACTTCAGCTTTTCGGCGGAAATTTTCTTTTTTGCCATTATTATCTCCTAATCTTCTCTCTCAATATCACTGACATTCCATATAATAAAAACTGGCGTCTTATGTCAATGAAAAACTACGACAGCCGGGCTATGAACTCTACGAGGATTTGCTTTAGCTGTTTGGAGGCTACCCCGGCATGCTGTCTGATCTCTTCCTGAGAATGTGCCAAGGCATGGAAGAGGTTGCTATAATTTGTCACGATCGAATAGGCCAATACTCTGATTCCCGCATGACGTGCCACGATCACTTCCGGTGCGGTGGACATACCCGCCAGGTCTGCACCCCAGGAGGCGAAAGCTGCGCACTCTGCCCTGGTTTCGAGGCTGGGGCCGCTCACCGCCAGATAGACGCCGGTAAAGGTCTCGATTTCAGTCTTGCAGGCGATCTCATCACAGACCCGGCCATATTCCGGATCGTAAAGCTCGTTCATGGAAGGAAAGCGTTCGCCCAAGTCCTCGATATTGTCCCCCACCAAGGGATTTATTCCCATGAAATTGATGTGGTCGGTGATGCGGACTATGCTGCCCGGAGCAAGCTTTTTGCGCAAGCTTCCCGCGGCGTTGGTCACGATCAAAGTACTGACTCCCAAAGCGGCCATCACACGGGTGGGGAAAACCACCTTGTCCATGGCATGCCCTTCGTAAAAATGAAAGCGTCCCTGCATCAGCAGCACGGCTTTGCCAGAGATCCTGGCCAAAATCAGATTACCTTTGTGCGAAGGCGCAGTGCTTTGTACAAAGCCTGGAATCTCCCGATATGGGATGCTCTTCAATATCTCAAATTCATCAGCCATATCGCTGAGTCCGGTACCCAAAATAATCCCAATCCGGGGTAATTCCGGCAGGCGTTCTTTTAGCCAATCTGCTGTTTCTATATATGTCATTGCTTTCCTGTCTCCGTATTTTTGTGTACGATTTCTTCTTTTATCTGTTTAAATTCGCCATCCATCAGCTGTTCGCTATCCTTACTAAGCAAGGGGTCTTTGCTGATGCGATCCTGAAAGCTTTGCAGCTCCACCCTGAATTGCATGAGGAACTGACGTTTTTGCTCTTTAATGGATAAATATTGATGCTCCAACACGCTGAGATGATGCTTCGCTTCATTGATTGCCCGTTTGGCTTTCAATTCGGATTCATGAATGATGTTTTCCGCTTCCTTGCGGGCATTTGCGATGATATCCGCTTTAGTTTTTTCGGCAAAGACCAGAGTGCGGCTGATGAGCTCTTCCCGGCGCTTGAGGTCTTCCACTGCCGAGGAAGCCGTAACCGCCTCCTGCTTCACTTCATACTGCTGCTGCTCGTGTCTGGCAATATCACGCTCCTGCCGCTTGAGCCGCTCTTCCAGCTCATCTGCCATCTGCTCCAAAAAGGCGCGAACCTCTTTTTTGCTGTACCCGAAGAGCTGTCCGGAAAACTCTTGATGTCTTATATCCAAGGGGAACAAGGCCATGCATTCCTCCTATTTACAAAATGCTGATTAATATCCTTCGCAGGATGTTTAAGAGAAGATAAGCCACTATGGGCGAAAAATCAAGTCCCATATTTGGCATTATGTTTCGGATAGGGCCCAAAATAGGCTCCGTGACTGCGTATAAAAAGCGTAATATCTGGCTGCTAGGGTCTCGGATAATCCAGCTGGAGATCACCCGGGCCAGGATGATGAGATTGTAGATAGCTATCAGATTGACAATAGAGCGTATCAAAACAGTGGTAACGGGATTCGCCATCAGTCCATCACCTCATGACAATTTCGGCAACGGGCCTCATAAGCCTCGGTAGAACCTACCAGGATTTGGCCATTTTGATGAACTGTGCGCTGGGTGCGGTTGGCAGGATTGCCACATTTCATGCAAATAGCCAGATTCTTGGTCACATATTCCGCTATCGCCAAAAGCTGCGGGATGCTGCCAAAGGGAGTGCCCTTGTAATCTTGATCCAGACCGGCAACTATCACCCGATATCCCTGATCCGCCAGGTCGTTACAAATCCCTACTATCGATTCGTCAAAAAACTGCGCTTCATCGATGGCGATAATCTGAGTATCCTCCTGAATATGAGTATAGATTTCGGATACCTCGTTGATCGGCACTGATGGAGCCTGCATATTAGAGTGAGAAACAATGTTGTTTTCATCATAGCGATCATCCATCACAGGCTTGAAAACTATCACTTTTTGCCTGGCATATTCAGCTCTGCGGATTCTGCGAATCAGCTCTTCGGTCTTGCCGCTGAACATACTGCCGCAAATTACTTCGATCCAGCCAGTTTTTTGGTTTATTATATTCAATGTATATCTCCCAATGGGTAAAATCACGATATCTCCAAACTGAAATAAGGGGGATTTTTGTCAAATGCTTTGTCATAATATTCGCACATACCGCCCAAAAGCTCTGCAAATCAGGATGCTTTCATTCACATAATATCACCAGCAAGCTACACAGCTGACTGAGTCCTGTAGTGACGATATTTCAGATAGCAATCACATACCGCACAATGCATCGAGTCCTGTAGGGACGCCATTTCAGATAGAAAACCACAGCTGCACAATGCCTCGAGTCCTGTAGGGACGCCATTTCAGATAGCAATCACATACCGCACAATGC
>JALNWR010000089.1 GCA_023230795.1 Candidatus Cloacimonadota bacterium | reverse complement strand
GGAATCATGAATCTTAACTGCCAAAAGTATAAACTGAAATACATAGGCATAGATGATAGTTAAGATACTATCATTAAGTTCATTATCAAAAGAGTGACTCGATATTTTGGGGGAATGCCAGGATTATTTTTTTAGATTAATTTTGGATGGGTGGACTTTGGAAGTTTGGCAGGCTCTTGGGTGGAGAACTCCGATTCTCCATAGCAAACCTGAGTTCGCAAAAAGTGCAGATAAAGCTGCGCGTCAGAGATGAATTGCCCTGCTCTACGGAGCTTTAGGCAAGCTCCGGTTACTGTATGCTCTGCGGAATCTGCGCCTTTATCTGCGCTATCTGCGTGAAATCCATTTGTTACCAGCAGCATCGGCGCACTGCTCTACCTTAAAAGACATCCTCTATATGACGTGTAAATCAGAGTATTTTTTACTGCTATTTCCACCACATCTCCACGTCAGCCTATAAGGGTAGAATAGTCTGACCAAAGCTGAGCCTCCTAATCATCCTGCAGCTATTATGGGCGCATAACTCATTATCAGCACTGTGCAGATTCAAGCTACAACATTTTCTATTGACTAATTTGCCCACTTTTATATAATGACTGAAAAATGAAAAACAACCATATAAAGGGAGAATCAATGGCTTACAACAAGGTTAAAACTGATCTGCAAGACCTCTTTGCAGAACTAAAAGATCAGGGACTTTACAAGACAGAACGCGTTCTCACCACCCCCCAGGGTGCTGAGATCGGAGTAACCGGAGGCGTGAAAGCGCTAAACTTTTGTGCGAACAATTACCTGGGATTGAGCAACCATCCTGAAGTGGTCAAGGCTTCTCAGAAGATTATGGAAGATTGGGGCTTTGGGCTTTCCTCAGTTCGCTTTATTTGCGGTACCCAACAGATTCATAAGGACCTGGAAAAGGCAGTTTCAGAATTTCTGGGCATGGAAGACACCATCCTCTATGCCGCCTGCTTTGATGCCAATGCCGGAATATTTGAACCGCTCCTGGGCGAAGACAGCGCCATCATCTCAGACGAGCTGAATCATGCATCCATCATCGATGGGGTAAGGCTGTGCAAGGCCAAACGCTTTCGCTATAAACACTCAGATATGCAAGAACTGGAAAAGGCTCTGAAAGAATCCAAAGACATGAAATACCGCTTGATCGTAACCGATGGCGTATTCTCTATGGATGGCGACATGGCCAAACTGGACGAAATCTGTGATCTGGCCGACAAATATGACGCTATGGTAATGGTGGATGACAGCCATGCTACCGGTTTTATCGGTAAGACCGGGCGCGGCACTCCGGAACACTTTGGCGTGACCGATAGAGTAGATATCATCACTACCACCTTCGGAAAAGCCATGGGCGGTGGAAGTGGCGGATGCACCAGCGGCCGCAAGGAAATCATCGAGCTTCTGCGTCAGCGCAGCCGTCCATACCTCTTTTCAAACACCCTGGCTCCGGCCATCGTGGGTGCTACGCTCAAGGTGATCGATATGCTGACCAAATCTTCCGAGCTCAAAGATAAAGTGATGGACAACTCCAAGTACTTCCGCAGCAAGATGGAAGCAGCCGGATTTGACATCGTTCCCGGAAATACAGCGATCGTTCCTGTAATGCTCTATGACGCACCTCTGGCCATCAAGATGGCGGATATGCTCCTCAAAGAAGGTGTTTACGTGATCGGATTTGTATTCCCAGTAGTGCCCAAAGGCAAAGCCAGAATCCGAGTGCAACTATCTGCCGCACATTCGCATGCAGACCTGGATAAGGCCATCGCAGCCTTTATCAAGATCGGCAAAGAACTGGAACTTATTAAATAAAGAAAACCTATGTGCAAAGGGGTGATATTCCTGGTGCCGGTTCCGATCGGAAATCTCAGAGATATCACCCTGCGCGCACTTGACACCCTGAAAGCGGTGAGCCTCATCGCCTGTGAGGATACCCGCAAGACCTCCTTCCTGCTAAAGCATTATGAGATAGCCGCCCCCAAGCTGATCAGCTTTCATAAGTTCAATGAACGCAGCCGGGAAGAGCTCTTATTTGCTCATCTTGATCAGGGGAAAGACCTGGCGGTGGTGTCAGACGCTGGTTCTCCAACAATATCTGACCCTGCCCAGAGCCTGGTAAGTGCAGCCATTACAAGAGGCTATGAAGTGCAAGCTTTACCTGGAGCCACGGCTCTGATCCCTGCTTTATCTATATCGGGCTTTCCTACTTCTGCCTTTCAATTCATAGGCTTTCTGCCAAGCAAAGTAAAAGACCGCACAGAGCTATTAAAACAGATCAAAGCATACACTTATCCCACCGTGATGTATGAAAGTGTGCACCATCTCAAAGCTACTTTGCAGGAGCTGGACGCTGCACTGTCTCCCCGAAATATCGCCATAGCCAGAGAAATCTCAAAGCTGCATGAAGAGTGCATCCGCAAAGATATAGCCCAGATTCTTCAGGATTATGACATCACTGAAAAGGGGGAATTCGTGATCGTAATCGAGGGAGCGCAGGAGATTCAAGCCAGTTTCCCTGACGCTGCTGCCTTCCGGCTTCTTGAGAAGTACAATCATCTAAAAAGCAAGGAATTGGCCGCTATAATCAGCGAAAAAAGCAAGGTGGGGAAAAACGAGGCTTATGCCTTTGTGCTGGAGCACAGGAAATGAGCAGCCCCTTTTTGCTCTTTGATTTTGACGGCACTATAGCAGATTCCATTCATCTGGGGATGAGGATTGCCAACAATCTAGCTCCCCAATTTGGCATCAAACCTCTTAGCGAGGAACAATTTGCCCACTTGCGCACCATGAGCATCCCCAAAGCCTTGAAGATAATCGATCTTCCCTTTTACAAAGTGCCCAAGGCCATAACCCTGGCTTTGGTGGAATATCGCAAGCTCATTCATGAACTCATGCCCTTTGCCGGTATCCCCGAAATGCTGAAAGAACTGAAAGAGCTGGGCTGTCACATGGCGCTGCTCACCTCCAATACCGGCGAAAACGTAAAGCACTTTTTAGACCTGCATGAACTGCATTATTTTGACTGGATCGAAGGTACCTCCGGAATCCTTAAGAAACATAGCAGCATCCGTAAACAGATCAAAAAGCACAAACTGGATAAGGCGAATGTGATCTATGTGGGCGATGAAATCAGGGATATCACAGCTGCCAGAAAGAGTGGAATCCGTGTGATCTCAGTAAGCTGGGGCTTTCATACCACCGATCTGCTGAGCAGGTTTGATCCCGACTATCTGGTCGAAAAACCGAGCGAGATAGTTGGGCTGATAAAATCTGTGTCAAAACCCAGGCAAAAGTAAAGCTCGCTTAAACTCTGTTCCTCCTCTTTCAGAGAGTGTACCCAGTTCAATAAATCCTTTATCCGCTTCATCTAAAGTGCATGTATTGGCTGTATTCGTGCAGCTCTTTGGGCAGTATCTTGCTGGGCAGGCCGGTGAGCTGAAGATTCTCTTGCAATCTACCCAAAGCCGGATACTCGGTATAAAAATGGCCGGCATCCAAAATGGGAATCTTGCTATCCAGAAAGCTGTGATAACTGATGTCTCCGGTAATCAGTATATCCGCATTCTCCTCAGCCAGATGCAGTACGCTGCCCCCTGCTCCTCCGCAGATAGCGATGCGCTTGACCTTGGCATTCAGCTTCTGCCCGGCCGTCCAAAGCTTTACAGCAGGGGCAGCCAGCCGGGTTTTGACCACAGAGGCTATCTCCTGCATGGTTTTGGCGGCTTCGTAAGAGCAGATCAGACCGATATCATTGGCCTGAACATCGCCCAATTCGCCTTGCACCTGAAGGCCCAGTTCATCTGCCAGAGCGTGGTTTACTCCACCGAGGGCAGCATCAAAATTCGTATGCAGGCTGATGAGCGCTATGCGGGATTCTATCATCCGTAAGATCACGGGGTTGGTGATGCTTTTCAGAGGATGAAAAATCAAAGGATGGTGGCTTAAGATGAGATCATAGCCTTCTTTTATGGCGTATTCTACTGCATTAGCGCTGGCATCCAGGCTAATCATTACCCTGTTTACCCGGCGCTGCGGCTCTCCGATTAAAAGACCTACGTTGTCCCAGGACTGAGCTAATTCTAAAGGAGCATAACGCTCCAGATGTTCTAATAAATCAATGACTTTCACTGATAACATCCTATTGATAGAGGAAGCGTTTGATCTTTTGGGTGGGAGTCTTTTCAAACGGCTCTTTTTGTTCGATAATCTTGTGCACTTTGGCAAAGGAAGACACGTTGGCATTCAGATGAGTGCGCAGTTCCAGCAGATGCTTTTCGATAAACTTCTGGGTCTGGATATTGCCCATTTTACCGATATTGTGGGCTTTGTCTAATATCTCATAGTTTAGGTAAACCCGTGCTACGATGTGTCCTCCGCTCTCATAAATCATAGATTCAAGCACTGTTTCTGCTTCATTGAGCTTGGCTTCCACTTCTTCGGCATATATATTGTCGCCATTGGCTCCGATGATCACGTTCTTGATCCTGCCTTTGATATACAAGTAATTCTTTTTAGTGAGTACGCCCAGGTCTCCGGTTTTGAAGTAACCGTCTTTAGTAAAGGCCTGCTGAGTGCGCTCTTTATCTTTGTAATAGCCCATCATCACGGTGGGGCCTTTGACCTGAATCTCGCCAACCCCGGTTTTGGGATCAGGATTGTCTATACGTACATCCAATTCTGGCAAAACTACTCCGGTGGAGCGGAATTTCACCACCGAAGGCCCGCTGCCAGCAATCAAGGGTGAGGTCTCTGTAAGGCCATAACCTATAGCATAAGGGAATCCCGCTTCGTAAAGAAAGCGTTCCACATCATGCGAAAGCAAAGCACCACCGATGCCAAAGAAGTGCAAGGCCCCGCCAAAGGTCTTCATCAATTTCTTCCCCGCTATCTTGTGCAGGGCATTGTGTATGACGGGCAATTTGTACAGCTCGCGCATGAGCAGATTCCGGGTGAGCTGAGGATATACTTGCAGCTTGAAGATCTTCTCAATGATCAAAGGCACGGTGAGGATCATGGTGGGCTTGATCTTCTGCATGGCAGGAACTAAAATCCTGGCTGTGGGAGGTTTGTCCAGATAATACACGCAAGCTCCGGTCATCATGGGAATCAAAAAGCCTATGGTGCACTCATAGGTATGAGATAGTGGCAATACCGAGATCAGGCGATCATTCTCGTCCACAGGCTGAATATGCAGGGTGAGCCAGGCATCTTTGACCAGATTTTTGTGCGAGAGCATCACGCCTTTGGAGCTACCGGTAGTTCCTGAAGTATAGATAATAGCGGCCAGATCGTTTTCTTCAGGACTTTTATAGCTAATCCCAATGGCATCCATAGCTTTGGCCCGCATACGCTTGAAAGCAGCCTTACGTTCGCGGATATAATCGGCCAATTTATCTTTGGAAAGATTGGCCTCAATCTCACGCAGAGTATCCAAGTTGAACATCAGCGGGAAAGGATCAAGATCGCTATAACCCACCTTATCGTATTGCGCTTCTGATACAAAGACTGCCTTGGATGAACTGTGCCGGATAATCTGTAGTATCTCATTTACATGGAAATCCACCAAAATCGGCACCACAACTGCACCCATGTTTGTGATAGCCATATAGGCCACTCCCCAATTTGGCATATTCTGAGACAGAATTGCCACCTTATCGCCATTTTGAATGCCATGATCGTGCAGCATCGTTTGCACCTGCTTAATCAATTCATCCATTTGAGCATAAGTCATAGGGCGTTCATCCACCATAGATAGGGCAGGACGGTTGGGGAACTTAGCAATGGTGTTGTCTATCATTGCCTTCAGCGTATAAGTTTTCATTTCAATCACAATATCTCCTCAAGATAGCTATGTATTTACAGGATAATCAATATCACAAATAAATCAAACACTATTCATTGCTGCCAGAGCTGCCAGATAGCCAGTGCTCATTGCCATCTGTATGCTAAATCCTCCAGTTGGCAGAGAATACGCCAAGCTTTCGCCCGCACAATACACGCCGGGGGTTTTTCTGGATTGCATGCTCCGGGCACTCACTTCACTGAGCGGAATGCCCCCATAATCAGACATTGCCGTATTCAGACTCTCTATATTCCGGATTTTGAATTCTGCACCCGCTATATACGCCCGCAGGCGCTTACGATAGACAGCGTTGAATTGCGCTGCACGGATATCCTTGGGTATCTGCAGTTTCAGCAAAATAGCTTCACACAGACTTCTGGGCAGGCTCATCATCTGCAGGATGCTGCTGATCTGCTTTTTAGGATGCTTTTGCAGAAGGGCAAACAGCCTGTCCTGGGGATCGAAGACCAGGCGAATGCTTTGCCCTGGCTGCATCCTGCGGGAATTATCCAGGATCAGAGGTCCGCTGAAGCCCTGATGTGTAAAAAGCAAGTCTCCATAAAAGCGGTCTTTACCGATGATCAATATGCTTTGGGTTAAAGATATCCCGGCGCAACTATCAAAAGGGGGAAAATCCCGGATACTCACTGAAGCCAGGGCAGGAACCGGTGCCAGGACCTCATGTCCCAGCTTTTTGCCAATCCTGTATGAAAAGCCGTCGCTACCTGTAGAAGGCCAGGCCGCCCCTCCCGAAGCTAGGATGACCTTCTCTGCCTTGATGGTGTCACCGTCCACTTTGAGAAGAAAGCCTGAGCTTTGAGGGCTGATGTCCTGCACCCGCGCACCATAATGAATCTTGGTACCTTTCTTCATTGTCAGGCGTACCAGAGTATCTCGCAGATCGGCAGATTTCAGGCTCGCAGGAAAGGCTTTGCCATCTTCGCTAACATAGACCGGGCAGGAATTTTCCTCCAATAGCTGCATAAAAGCTGCATTGTCAAAAGCATAAAAAGCAGGTTTCAACCAAGTGCGATATTCTCCCAAGGCATGCAGAAAGTCTTCTTTGCTCAAGGAGTTTGTAAAATTGCATTGCCCCCCCCCTGAAAGCAGCAGTTTTTTGCCACAAAAGGCATTGCGCTCGTATATCTGCGCTGCGGATCCACAGGCGAGAGCTGCTCCCAAAGCTGCAGGGCCACCACCCACGATCGCGATCATTTCAGGGTGCCTGCATTGGACAGATCAAGCCAAAAAATCAGCATACCCCATAGGCCACATGGCAGAGCTAGGCTGCATTCCGGCTTGTTCCTGTTAATAGCTTATTCATCTTTACTGCTCCTGTTTATGCTTAATAAACCATTTTAGCTCAGCGCTGTATTTTTGTCAAGATCGATAAACTGCAAGGTATTCTTACTGATAAAAGTTCCGGATCTGGATAAATAATAGCCAGGAAGCAGAATTCGATTAAGCTATAGATATAGAACAAACAAACGAGGAACACATGAAGCTTAGACTATGGAGTTGGAACGTAAACGGCCTGAGGGCTGTGCTGAAGAAAGATTTTATCAATATCATACAGGAATCAGACCTGGACATCATTGGTTTGCAAGAAACTAAGCTGCAGGCGCATCAGATTCCCGACCAGATGCAGGAATTGGATGAATACTATATATATTGGTCTCACGCTTTGCGTAAAGGTTACTCTGGAACCGCTCTGCTCAGCCGGATCAAGCCCCTGAGTTTTGAGGACTCTTTCGGGGTAGAAGAATTCGACACTGAAGGCCGGATAAATATCGCTGAATACGAGGATTTTATCTTCTTCAACATCTATTTCCCAAATGGCCAGCAAGGTGGAGAGCGGCTGGATTACAAGCTCAGGTTTTATGACAAAGCCCTTGAGATCATGCAGGAAAAGCGCAAGACGGGGAAAATGATTTTGGTAGCTGGAGATTACAATACCGCCCACAAAGAGATAGACTTGGCGCATCCCAAAGCCAATGAAAACACCTCCGGATTCTTACCCATAGAACGCGCCTGGCTCGATAAAATAGTGGATCTTGGTTGGGTGGATACTTTCCGGGATTTTGACTCATCCGCAGAGCAATACTCCTGGTGGAGCTACAGGACCTATGCCCGAGAGCGAAACACAGGCTGGAGGATAGACTACTTCTTTGTAGATAAAGAGCACAGGAATCAGATCACAAACGCTGGCATCCGCCAGGACGTGATGGGTTCGGATCACTGTCCGGTATTTGTAGAGATTACTTTGCCTTAAGAACTATCCCTTCAGGGAAATAGCCGCCGTCGAAGCCAAAGCAGAGCTGGTAATCGCCCTTGCCGGCCAAAAAACTGATGTCGATATTGAACTGTGTCTTAGACACCCAATCCAGCCTGAGCGGTTGAGCTCCCACCATCTCCTGGTCTTCGGATATCTTGAAGGCCTTATTGGGGTCCGGATAGAGCATAGTACAGGCCAGGCGGGACGCCCGGTTTGGGGATAGATAGTCAAAGCTGAGGCGATAGACCTTCTGTTTATCCAGACTTTTGGGTGGATTTGATTTCATCTTGATCAGCGGAGTAGCGAAGTTTTGCGTGGCATACATAGTGTCGCCCTGGATCGCTATACCCACCCCCAGATGCGTGTAATCCGGATGCAGCACATTTTCTTTGTGACTGGGAGAAGCCATCCAGCCGCTTACCAATTCCTGAGGGGTAAAAGTGCCAGCTTCATTGCGAAATCTCCCGATGTTTTCTCCGATATTAGATACTACCAGAGTAGGATAGTATCTTTTTTGCCGTTCGGTTACTTGATATCCCTGGGGGTCCCGGTGAGAGAAGAACCCTCGCTTTTGCATATTTTGAGAGTGGAACCGTGCCAGTCTCGCCAAACCGGAATCGTAGGCCAGCGCCTTCAAAGAATGCCGGGACCTTTCAATATTGGTAAGCCGCCAAACTTCTTTCTCAAAGTCCTGGACGCTCATGGTCTTACCTTTTGCAGTCAAAACACTCAAGCTGAGCACTAAAGTAAATAAAACTAAAAACCATCTTTTCATAATGTCTCCTTGTTTAAAATCTGATCTGTATAGCTATCTTTTCATCTTCAAAGCGAAGCCGTAGCTTGGACTTTTGGGATTCAAAATCAGCCAGATGCGCATCTACGTAAGCATCTATCACGCTCAGCGCAGCAGTAATTCCGATCCACCAAATATCACTGGTTCGCTTCTGCTGATATTCATCGGCACGCTGCCGATAGTATTCGGTGAGATAGACATCGCTGCTGGAGGATGCCTTGTCCTTGAAATCCTGCACTTTGGAATCATGGTACACAGCAGTGCCGATAAGATAAGATTGTAGCCCCACCACCACGGCAGCCTTCACATAAGCCTTGTTATAGACCTGTCCCCCGCCTGGGATAAAGGCAGAGTAGAGCATGGCATGGGTGGGATTTGCGGCCATTAGAGCAGTGACCCACAATAAGGGAATTATCATTAATCTTTTCAATTATCAGCCTCAGCTTTTATTTTAGTCAATGTGATGAATATCCGATTGATGTCAAGCAGAAAAAAGTTTTGCCTGCCCGGATTCTGCCAAAAACCTGATTTTGATCCGGCCATCTGCATTTATGATCAGCAGCATCGGCGTGCTGCTCCACCTGTATAGCTAGTCCTGCAAATAAGCTGTAAATAAGAATATTTTTTACCGCTATTTCCACGAGATCTCCACGACATCCAATAGGGAGGAATAGCCCGGATAGGGGTGGATCAAAGCTGCGCATTCTATACTCTATCAGATTGATAGCCTGATTATTTCAGTAAATACCACAGGCATAAATTTAGTTTCATTACCTTTCTTTAGCGCTTTTTGAAATTAGTGGGCTAAAATACCTCCCGAGCGTTGATGATAAAATTCACAGAATCTTCGCCAAAACCAATATCCGCACGCAGATTCAACCGCTCCTGGGGTAAAATAGAAAAGCGAAGGCCAGCTCCTGCCGACCAATGCCAATCTTTCAGTCTGATCAGATCAAAATCACTGGCCACCTGTCCGGTTTCGCCAAAGAGTACAAAGCCAATGCGTTTGGTAAACTTACCTGAAAAGGGAAAGCTGCGGTGCTCAATTCTCTGACTGATGCGGATTTTGTCTATAAATCTCTGCGAATCGTAAGCTCTGAGCCTTGCGCCCAATTCGGGATACTGATAATAGGGTACCTGTCCGGAATTGATCTCCAGATCGCTCTGAGCTGCCAGGACTTGCTCCTGCCCTATCGGCAAATAAAACCGCATATCATATTTACTGGTCTGAAATGTGAAATCGCTACCCAAAGCGGTATCATGCCACAGCTGTTTGGTTTCCATCCTCATGCCTTTACGGGGGAAAAAGCTGCCATCGCTGCTATCATATTTCAGGGAAAAGCCCAGTCCGGAATGAAAGCTATCTCCCGAGCCCGGCGGATCGGCACTTTCCAGCATGCCACCGGGCTGCACTTTTGTAAGCTTGTGCCAGTCCAGAGCGGAGATCAGAGCCACACTAAGTGAATAGTCCAGATTCCGCCGCAGAATAAATTCTACCGAGTATTGGTCAGAAGTAAAGGGTTCCGAGACGTCTTGATCGGTAAAATTGCCAAGCCCATAATAGTAATCCGGCCAGGAGCGGAAAAGCAGATCAGATTCCACTTCCCAGTCCTGATAGATGATTTTGGGAATTATTACTAATGTTTCTCACACCTAAGTCATTGATAAACCTTGTGTATTGAACGCAGGTATTCACGCAAGCTGTTTCTTAGAACGGAGATAGCTATATTCCGAAATACTTGAAATATCTAATT
>JALNWR010000088.1 GCA_023230795.1 Candidatus Cloacimonadota bacterium | reverse complement strand
CAGCACAATACTGGATTGCAGGCGTCTCGTCTGCACCGGCGGGAAGAGCAGCACAATACTGGATTGCAGGCGTCTCGTCTGCACCGGCGGGAAGAGCAGCACAATACTGGATTGCAGGCGTCTCGTCTGCAGAGCACGGTAGGTATCTTTTTTAAGGCCGCTGGCCTTACTGGATGCGAGACGCATCCAATCCAGCAAGCACGTCAATCCAGCAAGCACGCCTATCAGCCCCCTTCTTTTTGTCTTGCCTGTAGATAAAAATCGATGATGGGCTGCCTCCAAAAGCCAAAAATGATTTGACATAAAAAGGCTATGCTGGACTTTGCTTTTATAGATACAAATCCTTAAAATACAGAAAAATAAGATAAATTGGAGTACACATGAACAAGCAACCTTATGCAGAGCCCTGGCGCATCAAGATGGTGGAGCCCCTGAAAACCCTGAGCAAAGAGCAGCGGGAAATCAAGATCAAAGAGGCCGAATACAACCTCTTCAGTCTGGACGCGGAAGACGTCTATATCGATCTCATCACAGATTCCGGAACCAATGCCATGAGCGACAGACAGTGGTCTGCCCTCATGCTGGGAGATGAAAGCTATGCCGGCAGCCGCAGCTATCTTCGCATGAAACAGACCATACAGGAGCTTTTGGGCTTTGAATATGTAATGCCTACGCATCAGGGCAGAGCTGCAGAAAACGTGCTTTTTTCGGCCATGTTAAAGGCCAAAGACATCGTGCCCGGAAATGCCCATTTTGATACTACCAAGGGGCATATAGAGTTTCGGCATGCCACTGCGGTGGATTGTACTGTGGATGAAGTAAACAAAATGGATTCGGATCACCCCTTCAAAGGCAATGTTGATATTGATAAGCTCAAAGCCTGCATCGCAGAGCACGGCGTGGAGAAGATCCCCTTTATGGTGCTGACCGTCACCTGCAATACCGGAGGCGGGCAGCCGGTTTCCATGAATAATATCCAGGCTGTGTCCGAAATCTGCAAACAGCATGATATCCCCCTGATCTTCGATTCCGCCCGCTTTTCCGAAAACGCCTATTTCATCAAGACTCGCGAAGACGGCTATCAGGACAAAAGCATCAAAGAGATAGTGAAAGAGATGTTTAGCTATGCGGATGGTATGACCATGAGTGCAAAGAAAGATGCCATAGTCAATATCGGCGGATTCATCGGCCTCAGAAGCGAAAAGATCTACCGTGAATGCTGCACCTTCAGCATCATGTTTGAAGGCTATATCACCTATGGCGGCATGAGTGGACGGGATATGGAAGCAGTAGCCGCCGGCCTCATAGAAAGCACAGAATACGATTATCTGCATGCCCGCATCTCGCAGGTGAAATATCTGGGCGATGAGATCAGCAAACTGGGTATCCCCATCGTAAAACCCGCCGGTGGACACGCCATCTATGTGGATGCCAAAAGCTTCTTCCCCCAGATTCCGCAAAATCAGTATCCGGCCCAAGCGCTGGGAGTGGCACTGTATATCGAAGCAGGAGTGCGCGGAGTGGAGATCGGCACCGTATTGGCAGACCGGGACCCTGAGACCCGCCAGGAACGCACCCCCAAGATGGAACTGCTCCGGCTGGCCATCCCCCGCCGTGTATATACCAATAACCACATGGATGTAGTGGCTTGGGGACTTCAGCAAATCTGGGCAAAACGTGAACAGTATCGCGGTCTCAAGATAAAGTTTGAAGCGCCTATTATGCGTCATTTTACTGCAACTTTTGAAGTGCTTTAAGCCTTAAAGAAATCTGGCTGCCACATTTGCACTTGACACAATGTGGCAGCTTGCAGTTTTGGCTTAAGATGATAAAAAATAAGCTCAGGAGAGAACCATGAATATTATCGAAGATTTGTACTACACTGAAAGCCATGAATGGGTGAGAATCGAAGACGATATCGCTACAGTAGGAATCAGTGACTTTGCACAGCACGAGCTGGGCGACATCGTATTTGTAGAGCTGCCTGAAGTGGGCATGAAAGTATCCTCTGGCGAGCCTTGTGGCTCCATCGAAGCCGTCAAAGCCGTGGAAGATATGCTGTCCCCGCTTTCCGGAAAAGTAGTAGAGCGCAATACAGACCTGGAAGACACGCCGGAGCTGATGAACAGTTCCCCTTATGAAGATGGCTGGATCATGAAGATTCGCTTTAGCGACAAAGATGAGCTGGACAATCTTTTAAGCGCCATAGAATACAAGAAGATCATACCCGAATAATAGCAGCTGCGCGTCCGGATTTTGATAAACAAAAGCTCCAGCTTTCTGATCGTCCTGTCTGCCCCTTCGGGAGGAGGAAAAAGCACGATTTTGAATGAAATCCTGCAGAAGGCGGATAAGATCGATTATTCGGTAAGTTATACCACCCGGGCCCCGCGGGGAATCGAGCAAGACGGGGTTCATTATCACTTTGTGAATAAAGCTGAATTTACCGCCCGCATCGAGCAGGGAGATTTCCTGGAGTATGCCAAAGTCTTTGGCCAAAGCTGGTATGGCACCTCGATAAGCTATATACAGTCCCGGCTAAAGCTGGGGCGGCATGTGATCATGGATATCGATGTGCAGGGAGCCGCTCAGATCAGCGCTACGACAGTGCCTTTGGTGAAGATATTCATCATCCCGCCCTCTGTGGATGTGCTGCAGCAACGCCTGATTAGGCGGGGAACGGATAGCCCAGAGGATATTCAGCGCAGGCTGGACACCGCCAAAAAAGAACTGGACTGCATTCCGGATTATGATTATCTGGTGATAAACGATGATCTGGACTTGGCAGTAAAAGACGTGATGGCTATTATCAAAGCCGAAGAAAACCGGGTATGCAGATACCAAAGCCCAATGCAGGAATTCCTGCTACAGGAGAAAAAACATGATTGATGAAAAGATTGAAAACTTCCTTCAAAAAGGCAATATGGACTATCTATACTGTCTGCTTTGCAAGCTGGAAGCACATCGGATCAACCAATTCCCCAGCTTTGTTAAACAGAAGTTTGACAAAAAACTAACCGTAATGGCGATGGAACACGTTGCCGACAACGAAGTACCGGATTACGTTAGCGAATTGGATGAAGCCGAACGCATCCTGGCCGCCGAGCGCGCCCTGTATGAAGAAGATGAAGATGCGATCGAATTTGGTGAAGAGACTATCGACGATTCCGCCAAGTTTGTCAAAGAGATTGAAGCTACTGACATCACAGACTATGACACTCTGGAAGAAGTGAAAGACCCCTTTGCCGATTTGGATGATGACGACGAAATCGACATTGAAAACGATGATGACGAAGAAGATGATGAAGTCTGATGTCACGCCGTGCCCTCTTACAATATCTTGAACTATTAAAACAAAGCGGCATCCAGCATCTTTATCACGAGTCTGCCCAGATGCTGACTCCGGTGGGAAAAAAAGCGCTGCTGGAAGACCTGGCCCAAGAATACTCAGATTGTACGAACTGCCCCCTGGCCGCAGGGCGGATCAATCTGGTATATGGCGAGGGCAATGCAGCTTGCACTGCTATGCTAATCGGCGAAGGGCCCGGAGACAGTGAGAACAAAATAGGCAAACCCTTTGTGGGCGCAGCTGGCCAGCTTTTGGACAAAATGCTGGCTGCCATCAAGATAGCCCGCGAAGACGTTTACATCACCAATATAGTGAAGTGCCGCCCTCCCGAAAACCGCAATCCCAGCACACAGGAACGGCTGGCCTGCATGCCTTATCTGGTGGAGCAAATTCAGATCATCCAGCCCAAAATCCTCTTGATAATGGGACTGGTAGCAGCCCAAAGCCTTCTGGGCAATACGCATACCCTCGGCTGGCATCGACAGAGCCGTCATGAATTTATGGGCATCCCGGCCTTTGTGACCTACCATCCTGCCGCTCTTTTACGCAATAGCAATTGGAAACGTCCGGCCTGGGAAGATTTGCAAGCCTTTCAGAAAGAATATGAGAAGCTGCTATGATCAAAAGACTCACCCTCCTTCTGATTCTGACCGGATGCATCTGGCTGACAAGCGCAGACGTCCTGATTTATGGCGATACCCGCAGCCATCCTGAGGTACATCGCACTCTGATTCAGCAGGTGAAAGACCTGCCTATCAAGCTCGCCTTCCACACCGGCGATCAAAATCAACAAGGTAAAAGCCAGGCCGAATATGACAGCTTCAAAGAGATCATCAGCCCGCTAAAAGCGCTGTTCTATCCCGTGCGGGGCAATCATGAAAAAGACCTGGAACTATACCGGAGCAACTTTCCAAACCCTTCAGGTAAGAGCTATTACGCGGTGAAACACGACTCTTTGAAATATATAGTGCTGGATAGCAACCTCGAGCTTTTGCCCGGCTCGGTGCAGCATAACTGGCTGAAACAGCAATTGACTGCTGATGATCTGCCCAAAATCCTGCTGCTGCACCACCCTGTGCTCAGCTCCGGTTATCACGGGCAGGAATTGGGTCTGGAGCTGTATCTGCCCGCACTTTTGCAAAAACACAAGGTGCTGGCAGTCTTTTGCGGACACGATCACAATTTTGAGCATCTCGCCCTGAACGGCATCCATTACTTCGTTACCGGCGGTGGTGGCGCTCCGCTCAGAGAGATGGGAGAGCTCAGCCCTTACAGCCTCTATTTCCAGAAAATCCACCATTATATCATCATGCGTAAAGACGGATCAAAGCTGCAGCTACAGACCTTTGACCTGCAGGGAAATTCCATCTACGAATGTCAGATAGATCTGAAGTGAACCTGGCATGGATAAAAGAGTATTAGTAATAAACGATCTCTCCGGAATTGGCAATACCTCGCTGATGGCCATCATCCCCACCCTGTATAGCTTCGGGCTGAAGCTTGCAGTATTGCCCACTTCACTGCTCTCGGCAAATACCTGTTTCGACGGTTATCAGAAGATGGATACCGATGATTTTATGCGGAAAAGCCTGGCCCACTGGCAGGATATGAAGCTAAAATTCTCTGCCATTTACAGCGGCTTTCTGGCAAATACCGCTCAGGTGCAGATTGTATTGGATGCCATCGATACTTTTGCAGATGAGGATTGCCTGGTTTTGATCGATCCCGTAATGGCAGATGACGGCGCTCTCTATAGCTGCTATGATGTGTCTATGATCCACGCCATGCGTAGTCTTGTAGCCAGGGCTGACATCATCAGCCCAAATTATACTGAGGCCTGTTTTCTGGCGGATCTGCTCTGTCAAAAGAAGAGCACAGAGAGGCAGCTGGGGCAGCTATGCCAAAAGCTCCACACGCTGGGTGCAAAAGAGCTTATCATCACCAGTGTGCCGGATGAAGAGGGAAACAAAGCCGTGCTGTATTCTGCCGATCAGGATTTTGAGCTGATCAAAAGCGCACACCTGCCCTGTTTCTATACCGGGACCGGCGATATCTTCAGCACCCTGATGCTGGCTTACCGTTTGCAGTCCATGGATATACGCGAGGCCATAGCGCGGGCTGTCAAAACCATATATCACGCCATAGAGCTCAGCCAGGCAGCCGGTCAAATCGGAGCCGAAGGAGTGCTCTGGGAGAGAGTGTTATGCCAGAAAAACCAGAACTAACTAAACCTAAAATCTGCTTTACAGACCTGGATGGCACCCTGATGCATTCTGCCGGCATCATCTCCGAGCCAAATCATGCGGCTTTGGAAGAACTGCACCAGCGCGGTATCTACCGGGTTCTGGCTACCGGCAGATCGCTGTATAGCCTCAAAAATGTGCTTCCTCATGACGCTCCTCTTGATTACGCCATCTTTGCCACCGGAGCCGGAATCCTGGATTGGCATACCAAAGAGCTGATCTTTTCCCACGATCTTGATGCCGAAGAGGTGAGGAAAGTCTGCGCTACTCTGGAAGAATTTGAGATAGATTATATACTCGACAATCAAGTCCAGGATACGCATCACATGCAATATCGGGCTAAAACAGGAATGACTGATTTTTGGCGCAGGGTAGATCATTACAAAGACTTTGCCGAAGAACTGGACCCTAACAATATCGATCAGGTCATGGCTGCAACGCAGTTTCTGGCTATGGTAGCGCAAGACCGCGAAGACCTCTATCACGAAATCTACAAAAGGCTCTATCCGCTGTCTGCAGTGAGAACCACTTCGCCCATAGACTATTGCACGATGTGGATCGAAATCTTTGCCCCGGGAGTGAACAAAGGCGGAGCCGTGCGCTTTATGATGCGGAAACTGGGAGCCTCAGCAGATGATATCATGGTAATAGGAAACGACTACAACGATCTGGAAATGCTCTCGATCAGCCCCAATGCCTATGTGACCGGCAATGCCCCGCTGGACTTGCGCCGTAAATATCAAACTGTGCCTTCCTGCGATACCAATGGCTTTGCCGAAGCGGTGAGAAGGTGGCTGCATCAGCAAGATCATGAAGCTAATCTGAAAGGCCGGCCAGCTCCTCCCAATACGCCATAGCCCGCCGCAGATGCGGGATCACTATCGAACCTCCCACCACCAGTGCGATATTCATCGCTTCATTTAGCTCAGTTTCGCTTACACCAGACGCCTGGCATTGATCCAGATGATAACAAATGCAATCATCACATCGCAAGACCAAGGAGGCCACCAAGCCCATCATTTCCTTGTATTTGGGCGGAATTTCACCCTTATCATAAGCGGCATGATCCAGCGCAAAAAAACGTTTGATATTCAGATTTGCCTTGTCCAGGCAGAGCTGGGTGAGCCGGCTGCGCTCCTCGCGAAATTCTTTTACTTTCATTTCCTTGTATCTCCTTTGGCTTTAACCTTTTTGGACGCTATTGATCAGCTCTCGCAGCTCTTCTGTAGTAGGGATCACAGGCGAAATCTGAATATTCCTGCTGCTTAAAATCTGGGCAATCCAGGCTTCCAAATCCACGCTCTTCAGATCCACCCTCAGCTGAATGGGGAAACCGTCCAGCCAGGCCAAAAACTCAGCCTGACTCAGGCCTATCCTGTCAAAGAGCAGGCTCAGTTCGGCTTTGAGCGCCGGAGCATAAAACTGCATGATTTGCTTTAAGAACATAGCATTGGCCAGGCCGTGCGGAACCCCAAACTCCGTGGTAAAGGGATAGCCGATGGAATGCTGTAAAGTGGTGCTGGTATGGGCGATAGTCACCCCTCCATATAGCGAAGATAAGGCCAGAGCCTCCCGGGCCGGCAGATGGTCCGGCTCTTTCAGGCACAAGGCCAGATTCCGGATGATAAGCCGGATTCCCTGGGCAATCATCGGAAACAGCAGCGGCACGCGATTTGTGCTGTAAATCCCTTCCAAAAGATGAGATAAAGCGTCCATAGAGGTATTCAGAGTCACCTTGCTGCTGAGGCTGAGCATGTATCTGGCATCCACTATGGCCAGCTTGGGGAAGATCAGATCGCTGCCAAACCCGGCCTTGATCCCGGTCTTGAGATTAGTCAAAACGCTGTATTGCGTAACCTCCGAGCCGGTGCCATGCGTGGTGGGAATGGCCACGATGCTGTAGCTTTGCTTCCTCAAATCCGCATCATAGAGTTGGTTTTCGCTCAGGTTATTGGCCGCAGCCAGGGAGATCGCCTTAGCTGCATCCAAAGGCGATCCACCCCCGATGGCAATGATAAAATCACAGCCTTCGCGGATGAATTGCGCTTTGCCTTGCATCACGCAATCCAGATCAGGATTTTCGCAGACCCCACTGAACACGCTGTGCTGCACTCCCTCTTTTGCCAAGATCGGCAGGAGTTCCGCCATCACTCCGCTCTTGTGCGCGCTGCTCCTGCCGGTGACGATTAAAGCCTTTTTTCCCTCTCGGCCGATGTAAGCTCCGGCTTCGCTTAAAGCATTACTGCCCATGAATATTCGCGTGGGTAAGTATAACATGATCTACCTCTTTTCAATTTTAGAGCATTTTCTGAAAAGCTGCGGGGATTGTCAAGCTCGCTTTTTGTGGCGCGTCTGCGGTAGGGAACTCCGATTCCCCAAGCGCGCGTAGTTTGCTAAAACGCTACACATCGTCTTTGCTTCTCAGCCGAATCGGAGTTCGGCTTCCCAATACAGCAAGCATCCACGAAAACGCTTGACATCAAATACTCAATGATTTGCAATGCACTTGATGTCGAAATGCAATCCTTGCAATGATACTCAATCATCTTGATTTATTGAGGCATCCCAGTACGATATTATTTAGAAGCAGGAATTATGAGTAAGATCATCATGGTAAAAGACCTAAAGAAGAAATACGGTGAAATCACTGCAGTGGATGGCATAAGCTTCGATGTGGAAAGGGGCAGCTTGTTTGCGTTCCTGGGTCCCAACGGAGCAGGCAAATCTACCACCATCAACATCATCAGCACGCTGCTAAGCAAGGATGAGGGTGAAGTGCAGGTAGCCGGATTTGAACTGGGGAAGCAGGATAAACAGATAAGGGAATCTATCTGCAGTGTGTTCCAGGAAAACATCCTGGATGATTTGCTCAGCGTTCGGGAAAACCTGATCCTGAGGGCTGGTCTATACGGCAGAAGCAAACAGCAAGCTCTTGAGAGGCTGGCGATAGTATCCGAATTGATGGGAATCAAAGATATCTTAAAGAGGCGCTTCGGAAAACTCTCTGGCGGACAAAAGCGGCGGGCGGAAATTGCCCGAGCTTTGATGAATGATCCCAAGATTCTGATCCTTGACGAACCCACTACCGGGCTGGATCCCCAAACCCGGATCAGCGTCTGGGATAAGATCCAGAAGCTACAACAGGAATCGAAAATGACCGTTTTCTTCACTACGCATTACATGGAGGAAGCTGCCAATGCGGATATGATGGCAATCATCGACTTTGGCCGAATAGTGGCATGTGATACTCCGCATAACCTTAAAGCCAGATATTCCAGCGATAAACTGAGGCTGATTCCCAATGATTTTGACAGCCTGGCGGGGCTCATGACCCGGAAAGGATATACTCCCGTAAAAAGCGGCGAAAAGCTGATCATAGACGTTAAAAACAGTATGGAGGCCTATCATCTCCTAAAGGAAATCGAGGGACAATTTACTGCTTTTGAAGTGATAGAATGCAGCATGGATGATCTGTTTATCAATATTACCGGCCATGCCATTCGTGATGAGAAATAAAGTAGAGGAATGATGAATACTTTGGTGATTTTGGCAACCCGCAACATCAAACTATACCTGCGCGACAAGTTAAGTGTGTTTTTCTCCTTCCTGTCGTCACTTATTATAATCCTGCTGTATGCCCTGTTTTTGAAAAGCAATCTGACGGCTGCTAGCTCTCAGGGAGTCGGCTTTGAAACATATAGCTCATGGTTCGTGGATAGCTGGTTGGTAGCAGGACTTTTAGTGATAAATTCCATTACGGTCTCTTTGGGGGTTTTGGGATTGATGATTACCGACCAAAGCAAGAACCGGCTCCGAAGCTTTTTGATAGCGCCGATAAGCCGCAATACCATTGTTTTCGGTTATGTGCTTGCCGCCTGGGTTATCGGCTCGGTGATGACTATTCTGACTTTTATCCTAGGAGAAATCTATATAGTAATCAATGGTGGAGAGCTACTCTCTGCCCTCGCAATGCTCCAGGTGATCGGACTGATTCTCCTGAATGTGTTTTCCAATACCAGCATTATCTTCTGCATCGTAGCATTGATCCGAAGTGAAGGCGCTTATCAGACTTTCTCCACCATCCTCGGTACGGTGATTGGTTTTATCACCGGAATGTATCTGCCGATTGGTCTGCTGTCCGCCCCTGTGCAGGCTTTCACAAAGTTCATCCCGGCCACTTATGGAGTGGCACTTACCAGGCAGGTGATGATGCGGGGTCCGATCAACATGATGTTCAAAGACGCTCCGCAAGCCGCTATAACGAGGTTTGAAAAGTTCTTCGGATCACAGGTCTTTATAGGTGATTATCAATGCCCGCCGATCCTGATGATAATGATCCTCCTGCTTTCAGGACTCGTCTTTATTGCCTTGTCGGTGATGATTATAAACAGGAAGAAATAGCCTGTTCAGAGGCTGTACTCATGACAGCCGAGTCAAAGCTCTGCTGCAGTTTGACAGCCGATGTACTTATGAAGTCCAAGACAGCGCTTAACCTACAGTAAATCATGAGTTTACTTAGCCGTCTTGAACTTAACTGAAAGCCAGCTTTCGCCACCGACAATGAAAAACCTTAACAAAATTCCCTCTATAAAATAGAGTGTCTCCTCCTAAATAAAATAAAAAAGGAGACACCCATGTCTAAGAAGACACAGCAAAATGGAAACTACGAAGTCGTCAACAAAAATTGTGCCGGTATCGACGTACACCGGGATTTTGTAAGCGTTACAGTCATTATAGAGACTGTCAAGAAGGGTATTTTCACAGATTATCGTGAATTTGAGACAAACAAAAAGAGCTTGCTTGAAATGCGTGATTGGTTAGTCGGTTACAAATGCACGGTTGCCGGGTTAGAAAGTACCGGAAAGTACTGGTATCCGATCTACTTTTCCTTAGAGGATGTGATGCGGGTTAACGTATATAACGCTAGAAACATGCGTAACATTCCAGGTAAGAAGACAGACAAGAAGGACAGCGAATGGATAGCCAAAATAACACGGCATGCTTTGATAATGCCAAGTTACATTCCTGAACAACACATTCGTGATGCACGATTGATATCTCGAGAACGCAAAGCATTAGTCCAGCAAAGAGGCTCAGTCAGGCAAAGAGCT
>JALNWR010000087.1 GCA_023230795.1 Candidatus Cloacimonadota bacterium | reverse complement strand
TCTCCAAGTATTCTTTCAACTCTGCTATTACGACCTGGTTGCTCTCCCCGTTTTTAGTGAGGAGATTTTCAAATCGTTCATGAGTCTTATCCATGAAGTCTTTATTTGAATTCACGATGAGATTCTGGTTGTTAACCATTTCCTGAATGCTAGTGTACAGGTTAGACAGCAGCTGCGATGGCTGATTTATCTGATCTACGACAGTACTTATGTTTGAGAACAGGTTGCCAAAATTCTGCGAGAAGTTATCTATCTTATCGATGAGGTTTTCGTAGGTGGAGCCGTAGTTTCTGATAACATCCGCGAAAGAATCAAGCTTGGAGACTACTGAATTTAGGATACTCGATACTTTCAGATTGTCCTTGGCTATGGTTTGCAGTGCTTTGTACTCTTTTCCGAGCTCTATGGACACCGCCTCTATCCTCGTATTATTGGCCTCTACATATTCTTTTACCATACTCGTATGGCTGGTAATGATTCCTTCACCCCAAGCCTGAAGCTTGTTGTGGCTTTTAACGGTTTCTTCTTTAAACTGGTTCAGTCCGTCGATGAAGTAAGTCTGTATCTCTTTATAAAGAGCGACAGGATCATATGCAACATTGTCCTTTTTGGTAGCTTTCACTATTGAGGGTAAATAGATGGACGTGAAGTTAGATTTCAAATATCTAATGTGATGAAGATAGAAATGATAGACAATTGAACATAACAATGCTGATATGATGCCGATAATACTTGTTCCAAATGCAGTTCTAAAGCCTCCAGTGATCCCGTTGAGCGTCGTCTGAAATTCTGTCCCAAAGTCGGTTGTATTCAACGCCGAAGATAAGTCATGAAAACGTGGTACGATCAGGACTGCTAAACCGATGAATGTTCCTAAAAGCCCCAGAATCGTGAGGCTACTAATTAGAAATCGTATCACCTCGTCGAACCCAAGCAGTTTTCTGGAAAAATAGTCATCGACGTAATCAAAGATTACTTTCTCGTCCCCAACTCCTGATTCTTTTACAAAGTGGGTTAGCTCATCTCGGAGAGATTCTGGTGAGTATGCAAGTCTTTTTCTCAATTGGATTATACCCAAAATCGCTGCCAGAAAAACAAAAAATCCGATTAGTACATATGTTAGATTCGACCAATATTCTCCATTGATGCTAGTCTGCGCAAGTAAGATAAAACTCATAAAATGCATCCTTACTGGTATATTTTGACTTCTGCTTTAAATATCGTTGTGCCGATTGTTCCATCTGCTCGGGTTTCCATGACGCCCCAACTTACAATGGAGGATATGGTCCCCCTAACCCCACCGATTTCGTAGCCCACCACTTTATGCCGGGAAGGTTCAGCCGGAACATCTTGAGCCGGCAGGAAAATGCACAAACCGTAGTGTTCCAATTCTTGGTTTATCGCATCCAAGGAGGGCAATTTTAGCTTTCTGAGCTCCGGATTGGATAGCCGGCTTCTAATTGCATCACAGACAACGAATTTTTCGTTTATCGATGTGAAACTTTTTTCCATCTTGTCTACTGCATCCACGATATAGCTCTTCACATCCCCGAAAGCACAGGAAAATGCTTTTAAGTCAGCTCCATCATATCCCCTAAGATTATTGATGCTCTCCAATTTGACATAAGAGTCTTTAAGTCTGTGGAGCAGATTATCAAACTGGGCAGCACCGATTTTATCTAAGCCATGGTCATCCGCTGTAAAATCTGATAGATGGGTTGTGAGGCTCTCAAACTTAGTTTTCAAAGAATGAAGATCTTGATCGAGTTGGTCAGTTATGTGCTTTAACTCACTAAAATCAGATATTGCTTTCTCCGATGTTTTTTTTAGTTCTCTGACGTGTGGCAGAACATCGGTTTCTTCATCAATAACAAATTCCAAACGGATTTGATTGGCCAGATTTTGAAGTTGCTTACGAGCTGTTTCTTGGTCTGCAATTCTCTTTTCTCGCTCAGCGACCTTCTCTTCTCTCTTCTTGAGTTCCTGTTGCTTTCTTTCGCTCTCTTCCTTGGTAAAATTTCCGGAAACCTCTACAGACCACGATTGGCTACCTCCGGATGTATTACGTGAAAAGTTCAAGTTCACTTGCTGTGTTATGACTCTCTCTGCAATTGCATCGGTAAGACGCCCGGATTCCCCCGGAAAAAAAAGGATCTCTAGTTCGTGAATAAGTTCAGAAAAGGCTTGATTCTTGTTGATGATTTTCTCTATGGCTGAATCACTGGGATGACCACCTGCAATCCCAAGAGAGAATTTTGCTACCCCATCCTCGTTTTTTACTGGCTTAAGATGCGTATAGTACTTATCAAAGTGGGGTGCTGCTGAAATCTGCTTATGTTTTTCCACTTTGAGTTCAGAGGACTCAATTATAGGATTATCTCGTCCTTCGTGAGGTTTCTGCGGGCTGTTTCCCGGAACTGGAAGTTCTTGTTTAGATTCAACTTCAAGATTCTCTCCAGATGGGGCGGTCTTGTTATCCACTTGAGTTATTCCAGCCGATTGATTACCTCTAAAATTGGCGGCAGTTTCATTACTATTTTCGTTTTGCGAACCTGATATTTTATTTCTATATTCATGTACAGATTTAAATAGAGAATTGAGGTCTTTGGCGATTTCATCTTCTTCTTTATATCTATTAAAATCGTGTAACTTGCATGGAGGTTTATCGCCTGCTAAGAATTCTATTGCTGATAGTTTAATAACCAGCGTTGGTTTTTGCGTTGTGTTTTCAGATTTAGGTGTATCATGAAACAACCCTCTCACCTTGTTGATAAGGTCCTCTTTACTTTTCTCTATCGTGTAAAAAGGGCTTATGTCGGAAAGTGAGTTATAGGCTGCGAGTTTTTCCTTTGCACGTGATTCAAGCTCTCCAACTCTGGTGAATTCAATGGAGATTTGTTCACCCCACCTTAAATAATCTTTAACATCGTGTTTGAAACTCCCAGACTCTTTGTCCCAAGAAATGATATGGAACTTGTCTTCTTCAGAACTATTGTAGTCTTCAATCAATTGTCCTTTGATGAGCCCTTCAATTGAATCGTGTTTCAACTTAACCGATAGAGGCTTATGAAGAAGGACGATGCATTCCTTGGGTTTATAGCAAATTAACATCTGGAAATCTTCCGGGATCAGAGACTTGATCGGAATCTCCTTTCCCGATTCTCCAATTTTAATATTATCATTATCAACAACTATCCGATGTTTTCTTCTATCAGCGTCGTCAAGGAGTTTATCAAAGTCGGCAAAAGGATAATTGTCAGCCAATAATGCTCTTATCTTGTCTATATCATGCTTATCTACACTAGCGTTTCCCAAGTAACACGCGTGATCATTTTCATCAAATGAAAAATTGGGATGAGTTTTCTCAGCCAACATGAACGTCCGCTTTTAAAATTACCACATCATTATGGCGAATTCCAAAATAGAGTACCCTAGACACTTTCTGTGAGGCTGACAACTGCTTTTTCATAGACATTGATTGATCATCAAACTCCTGGCCAAGTTGGGGCGTGAAGATAGATATGCTGTCACTGGCGAGACAATCATTAACATGTTGGCAAAAATCCGCTTTTTTTGCCTCACTCATGTTGTTGAACTCAGTACTCATTACGGTTTCGATTACGTGGTTTTTTAACATTGCTGGATCGTACGTAGAGCCAGGAAGTAATGTTATGCTGCGCATGATGTCTGTATGTTTATGGGGGTAGTTCCGGAGTAGATATTGTGCCAATACATCCTTGTAGTCCGTTAAAACATTAGCTCCAGTTCTTGAATTGCAGACTGGATTCTTGCTCAATTCAAAGAGCTGGATACGGACCTCGTCAAGCCGGTTATGCAATGAGGAAGTAAGTTCATTAATTTTCTCCTGGTTGTTGATTACGATCCGTGACAGATCTTCAATTTGGCTGTTGACTATTCCGTAGGTCTGTGTATCGTCATGCAATCCGATACCTAAGCGTTTCAGGGATTCGGAAAGTTTGTTCTGGTCATATCGGAGCGAAACCAGTCTTTTCATAATCAGCATCAGCATGACCAAAATCAATGACAAGAACAAAATTATTGCACAAAGTGGAAGCAGATATAATACTGTAGTTTGCTGTGGCATTAGTACTCCCAATCTACAGGCTTGATCTTCCTTTTTTTCTCTGGGCTATTCGTTCCTTGAGAGCTAACGTCATGTATAGCTCTAGGACCTTGAAAGCTAGTTGGATTTGATGTACGCGATTGTATCCTACTAATGCGGTCTTCAATATTCCTAGTTTGTAGGCTGTTTTTTCTCAATAACAAAAGGAGCAAGATCAGGATAGCAACACAGAGCAATGTCACAACCAACACCATATAGGGCATGTACAGTGAGAGTCTAGTAGTCAGTAATAGCACAATAGTCCTCCAACCTAATTTTCGGTAAAGTTTGTGATAGCTTCCAACTCGGTTTCTTCAATTTGGTCACCATTTTCGGCAACCCAAGCATAATAGAAGGTTTTATTTACAAATCGCAACTTGAAGCGATACGCAAAACCTTTCTTCGTTGTGGATGGTGGTGGTATGGTGAATTTTATTACCGGTACTTTTTGTGGCCCATCAATCATGTGCCTGCCTAGTATAGGGATACCGGTAGGGTTCACATGATTACTGACGGCATAGCCACCCTCACACATATCCAGAAGGGGTTCAAACAAGGTTATCGTTTCCAGGCCATGCCTATATAGATATTCGTTTTTACTCTTTGATGCACCCTTTATGTTAAGTGAACCAACAAGTTCATGGGCTTTAAGAGCTCCCTTGGCGACGGCTTTCTTTCCATCCTCAGGAACCCAGATTATGTTCGAGTCAGGATAACATTCCTTGGCTTCTTCATTAAAAATACTTAGTCGGCAGGAGTTCCCGGCAAGGATGAAGAAGTCAGGGTTCGTTTTATCCAATATATTGTTCATGAACATCCGATAGAGTATGTTCTCATCGATCATATCAAACAGTGATCTGATCTCTCTACGAATGGACGATTCCAAATTTGTGTACTGCATTTGTTCTGCATAAGCTCCCAAAGAATTGCATTTTATGGCCTCGTAGTGCTGCACTTGCTGGAAATACTGCTCTAATTCTTCGTTCTTGGCGGTGTAAAGCAAGGAAAAATCCTTTGGAAACCAGTCTGCTTCACCATTTATACTCATGCCGATCATATAGGTGATGTAGTTACCTGAAAATCTGTCGGTGCCCCAGGTGGCAAGTATCTCAAATGATATCTGGTCATCCTGGGTTACCCTAACAACACTTACATCCGTAGTTCCACCCCCGCAATCAAAAACACAAATCGTTGCTGAGCTTGTTGAATTGATCTTGTCTCTGATAGGTGATCCGGGCTCAAGAGCAAAATACAGCGCAATGTTCTCAGGTTCAGTGAGTGTCCTGGAGGAATCTGAATTGATGCCTAGAGAGTCAATAATTTCGTGCACCCGTCGTCTCGTTTCAGTCGGGAAATCAGCGGGATAACTAATTAGGGCTTTCCCGGGCTTAGAATCAGTATTCAAAAACAATCTGTCTAAAGCGTTTGTCAGATAGAGCCTGGCAAGGGCACTGGGTCTGAGCGCTTGGATGTTTTTTGGGGTCTGTCTATCGAAATAATACAACTCTTCGTCGCGGGTGAGTCTAGGTTTAAAATTTGTGGCAAAGGTGAGAGGAGGGTCATCGTTGCCTACATCTTGTCCAAAGGTTATTGAATGGGGCGGGAATTGATTGAACTTGTAGAATTTCAGAATAGTGGGTTCCTGCCAAAGGACCGTTTCTCCTCCTTCGTCCACATATGCAATACAGGTATTAGAAGTTCCAAAATCTATGGCCACAACCTTATTGATGTCTTTGTGATAGATGCCGTTATGATTTTTCACTATAAATGGAATGTCAAAATAACGGCAAAACACAGTTTCGCATGTTGGTAACTCAAACAACGCATGAAGTTCAAGTCTAGCAGTGATATCATTGCTGGAATCTGCCCCCCGTAACCTAGCAAGGTTTATCTCGACATTGTGGTGAATCTTCTGTTCGTCATCGAAGTAGCTATCAACGAATTTCTCATCAATGAAATCCGATAAGAATTTGACCCGAAGATTATTCAAGAGCCTGACAGAATCTGAATCAAATAAATTGTATGACAGGACAAAAGACATAACATTGTTTGATTCGCTTAATGGCGCAGCATTTGCATAATCCGAGTTTATTAGCCTTATGTCAGGCATTTCTGGCGTATGTATGAACTGCAAGTTCGGCATCCGTATAAGATGATTGCTGGTGGAAGCCACCCTCAGCTCGCCACTTAATGTCTTATCTCTGGCTAGCATATCGAAAAAACTGCTGGGGATTTCATGTCCACTGATTCCTTGAGTGCAATTGAATTCGGTTCCAGAAACCAGAATCGACACCCTCTTGACCTCAAACCAACTTCTAGTATTATATGTAAGCAAGATATTATGGTCGGTTAGTTCTTTTGTAACGTAGACCCTCTTTTCCGAATCGAGATCGTTAAGATCCAAAACTTGTATATTTTGCCAACTCAGCGAGAAATAACCCAGGTTAGAACAACGGATAGTTTGGGACAATTCTGGTCCGTTGGTTTTTACGATTAAGGTATGTAACCCAGGTTCATCAATTCTTAACTCGAATATCTTACTTGATTCTGGGTTTATCTGCACCTCACCCCGTTCGATTAACTCCCCGTCCAGCATAACCGATCGTAGAGTAACGCTCTCCGTTCCCTTGGCAGAGCAAACCACCAGAAAGCTTGTTCCGGCAAACACTTTCTCAGGACAGGACAACTCTAATTCTCGGATAACATGCCTGCAATATGGGCAATAGCAGTAATCCTGGCAGCTAATCAGCAGCTTACAGTTTGGGCAGTTATTCATCACATTCCTAGCAAGGATAAACCTTAACTCCATTCCTATGTACTGAGTCTTGATACCCTGAGCTGATCTTCATTACATCCTTGTAAGCAGTAGTAAGGTTTTTTTGACCATCTTTCATATTACTGATAGACTCAATACGACAGTATTTGTCCAAGTACTTGGTCAGCAACCTTTCCAAGACATATTCCTGAGGTATCTTGGGTTTGTTTTCCTGGAACTGATCAGAAACGAATTTCCTGATGTCCTCATAGTTAGAGAAGAGTGCAAACCATATCTGTTCTATGGACTCTTTTTGGTTGTACTTTTCTGCAAAGAGATCGCTGGACTTGTCTTTGATCACAGACATAAGTTTTTTGTTATTCTTAAGCTTCATGACTGCCGCATCAAGCGTTTTCCCAAAAGTTATATTCTCTTCTACATTAAATCTTTCGGGGTTTTCGATAGTTGCCACCCAGTTTTTATTGTCATATCTGATCAGGTGGAGAACGATAGCTTCGTAGAGCACTTCCCAGCAATGGAGGAATTCCTGCATATCTTCTGACGATTGAGGGATCACCAGTGGTTTAAGGTAATCTGTAACGATATCCGTATAGCGATGATATTTATTGTTAGCGCCAGCCTCGCAATTCCTAACAAATTCAGTCTTCAGGTGCTCTATATTTTTGAGCATGAATAGGGGAAATCCGAAAGTCTCGGCATAGAACAGAATACTCTCCTTTGAACCATGATACTGGAAGTTTTTAACTTTGCCAAGACCAGATAGAAAACTCTCAACATATTCGTTGGGTTCAGGCAATCCGACTATCCTGACCATGGAAGTATTTTCAATCCTCTGTTTGATCTTAGTATAGGCGAGAGAAAGCGCAAGCCTGAAATTAAAGTTGTCCAACATACCTCCAACGGACTGTCGGTATGTGGCCTCGTCAGTCCTGATCGATTCAACAAGTTGATCCATAGCGGACTTATCTTCCATAAAATTGTTGAACTCTTTACGACATGCTTGCCTGAGAGCAGGCCTTATCTCCAATTTGGTTTTTGACGCGATATAATTGTAGAATGTTATAATCTTAACAAATTGCTCCATGCTGCTAGAGATGTTATCATTGGTATTATGGGCTTCATTGATGAGATTGAGAAACCAGGAGGATATCTGGGATGCGAACCAGTCGTCACCATTTAGACGTTGCTTAAAGCTCTGATAAATTTTGTCTTGATCAACATCTTTGTCCAGAATCATTTTTCGGTTGAGCTTCACCGAGATTTCTGTCTTCAAACTCAGTTCATACCGTTTAAAGTAGGCATGTAGAGAAGTTAAATGCGTCTTGAATTCCCGAATTTGCTTATTCATCCCAATAGGGTTGATGACATTGGGGATGGTAACCTCCACGCTATCAACCATGTCAATAATTCTTGTTCTGTATTGATTAACAAGTTCCCCAATTTTCTCCTTGAACTTAACCTCAAAGCGCTTTTTAATAAGTTCCAGACATGAGTTGAAATAGTCTCCAATCTGCTTTTTTATCTCGCGATTCATATGATCAATCTCATGGGAGAGGTTTCTGTCATAATACTTCTTAGCCTTGTCCTTGTACAACGGAAAGACCCAAGGAATCTCATCACTATCCTGAATTCTCTGGAGTAGTCCGGAAATTCTAGAGTCGATATGAACTTCAGGGTGATCAGGCTTTTCTTCTTTCAGCGATTCTTTCAATCTTTTGACGTCATTTGCGTAGTTATTCTGGTTAACATCCATTTGATTGACCAGTGCCTTAACCCGATCAAGCATCTGGGTAGCCACTGTGATCCCGCCATCATGATAGTTAGCCAAGATATCATACATCAGCTTTTCAATCTCACTATAGGTATCATTCAAGCCGGAATTTAAGTTTGATAATAGCTTATCAAGGGTGGGGCCTGGAATTCTTTCGTACTCGATCAACTCCCTGTTCATTGTGCCCAGTTCATTTTGTACAAATGCGTCAATATCTGCGAATTGTTGCTGGCATACTTGCTGCACCTTGGAGACGTTGGTGTGGTCAAAGGTTATCTTTGCTTCAACATCCTGAAGCTTTTTCTGTTTCTTCGTAGTCAAGATGTGAATGAAGTCTTCATAAACAGAATTTGGCCTGCTTCCGTGCGTTATTTGGTGCAGAATTTCTTCGAAGTTGAGTTTACTTATGCGGAACCCACCATCAGGACTTTCAAACAATTGATTGTTATTGGGGTTATCTTTTAGTAAATTGCTTAGCAAATCAACAATATACTTGTAGGATGCCCAAGTTTTCATCTTAGACACGTTGAGAAATATACCGGATAGGGCAAAGGAAGAGTAATCAGAGTGATATATACTCTCCACCTTAATGTCATTGCCTGTCTCTTGATCCGGCATTATATACTCGACTGAAGCCTGAGATCCAACAATTTTTGTGTTGACCGTGTTTTGACGCTTGAATGCGCCGAATGGAGATTTATCGAAATCAAAGTAAAAAATCTCAGCAACCATCTCGAAGGGGTCGGAAAAGAGATTTTCCTTCGGAGATTTGTAATACTCATTTGATACTAAAAATACGTTGCTATAGAGGGGGAGATTAAACTTCTTGGTGATTCCTTCGGAATCCACAAACTCAAACATGTGACGTTCTTTGCCGATCAGAGGGTCAAGGCTATTAGCAGCAGTCTGATAGAAGTCAAGCTCTTGCAAAGCAGCATAACAATTAGCGTCCCGGTACTCATTGTCACCTTTCTCAGCGAACATGTCTGAAAGGAAAAATATGCCGTAAACAGAATTTGACGGCCAGTTTGACTTTAGGAGTTTTGCTAACTCCAGAAACATTCCAGAACCCGTGCCCCCAGCCAATGAGCCGACGATGTAAACATCTATCTCATTATCTAACTCAACACCCGAAACATCAAACTGCCGGTCAAGTTTGGATATGTTTTGCTCTAAGGTAAGAAGAATATCCGATGAGTGCCAGGAAAAGGCCAGCCTACCTAATGGACGTATTCCTTTAGCCCCATATAGCAGAGCTTCATATCCAAGAGGCTTCAATGCTTCAGCAGGGAACCAATGCCTGATATGGGGAAAGGCATTGATCTTTTCATAAAAGCTACTCAAAGTATCCCTGTCGATACTAGCGTTAAACACTTCGTCTATTGAGTTGCGAACACCAAAACGGATGTTTTCTCCAATAACTTCCCAGTTTTCATCGCAAATGGGTGTTCCGGCCGTATCAGTATCTATCCAGAGGTATCTAATGAAATCATAGCCGTACTTGTTCTCGTTCGCTCCGTAGAATTTACGTCTAAGTCGCATCAAGACTTCTTTTCCTGATCCGCCTAGACCGATAAATAGGGTTTTTTTCATAGCCGCACTGGCTTTCTTATGCTCTCCAGTTCCTTCGCGAACTTTATCTTGAATACTCATTTTGCTGCCCCCTTGCTCTTGTTGGATATGCTTATGGTCAAATAGATCAACCATACTACCGCGATGAAAATTATCAAGCCCACATTGTTTGTAAACGTAGAGCCTATATAGGAAAAATCAAATCCGCTCATTGCAAAAATAGCTAACAAAATGACTACAGCCGAGATCAGAGAGAAACGCAGACATTGTGTAGCAGCAGCAGTAAGGGGGTTGATCCCTTTCGCTAGAAGATTAGGGAAATGGCTTAAAAGCAAAAAGTAAAAAACAATTATTACGAATAGGCTAAGCGCTAGAACTAGATACTTGTTTGGTGGATTTGGAACACCCACATCAGTGGTGGCATCCTCGTTTACAGTTTCTTCATAATAGACACTGTCATCGTTGTCACTTGTTTCCTGTGCACTC
>JALNWR010000086.1 GCA_023230795.1 Candidatus Cloacimonadota bacterium | reverse complement strand
GTTATCGCTATTTGTATCACGCTGTTTATCCAGTATAAACGACGGCCAAATATACAGGAAAGGCGTGATCGAGACCAGATGAAAATTAGGTTCTAAAAAAAATGGGGGAATGCCAGCAAGATTTACATTGACAAAAGAGCTTTCGCATAATACTTTGAAAATCTAAAGAAAACTGGAGATGATAATGTCTGCAATAGCGATTTTGGGTTGTATGTGGGGAGATGAGGCGAAAGCGAAAATAGTTGACTATCTTGGAGATACAGCCGACTATGTGGTTCGTTTTCAAGGTGGAAGTAATGCCGGGCACACCATAGTGGTGGAAGGCAAGAAATATGTTTTTCATGCGGTGCCTTCGGGGATAATGTATCCTGGAACGAAGTGTATGATCGGTTGTGGAATGATAATCGATCCGCTTGGCTTGGTGAATGAAATCAGGGGGCTGGAAGCCTCAGGTTTGAAATTTGACGAACGTCTTTTTATAGATGAAAAGGTGGGGCTGGTGCTTCCTCTGCATCAGGAATTGGATGCGGTCAATGAGGAGCGTCTGGCTTCCGCCAAAATCGGAACCACAGGACGGGGGATCGGGCCTGCTTATGCGGATATGACAGCCCGCACAGGAATCCGGCTGGGAGACCTGGGACATCCCGCCTATCTGAAACAGCGCATCAAAGAGCTCTACGATTATCATGGACAAAGCCTTGATAGTAAGGCGCTCAAAGAGGTCATGGCTCAGCTGGATGAAGCCTGGCAGGTATTGGAAAAATACTGCGGGTCGATAGAGACCATACTTAGTGATGCCTATCTCAGCGGAGCCAGGATTATCTTTGAAGGTGCTCAGGGCACTCTTCTAGACCGCTCCTGGGGAAGCTATCCCTATGTAACTTCATCGAATACGATAGTGGATGCAGTGGGCATCGGCAGCGGATTTTCCTCCCGCCTTCTGGATGAAGTGCTGGGAGTCTTCAAATCTTATGTTACCCGTGTGGGCGAGGGCCCTTTTCCTACAGAGATTCATGGCCCCCTGGCAGATCAGATACGTGCGCAAGGCAATGAATTTGGTTCTACCACAGGCAGACCCCGCCGGATTGGCCATTTTGATGCCGTGCTGGGAGCTTACAGCGCTCGGTTGAATACCCTGGATGGCATTGCGCTTACGCTCCTGGACGTGCTTTCCGGTCTCGAGGAATTGAAGATTTGCGTGGGGTATGAACTAAATGGAAAAGTCCTGATCACTCCTCCCGCTCATCCTTTGGAGCTCAGCAAGGTAGAGCCGCAGTATGTCACGCTCCAGGGCTGGGAAGAAGACATCACCGGTGTGCGCAGCAAAGAGGCTTTGCCTGCTAATGCCCAAATCTATCTGGAAGCGGTCGAAGACCTGCTGGAGGTGCCGGTAAAGGTGGTCTCCGTGGGTAAAGAGCGCGATCAAACCTTCAAAATAGATATGTGATCAAGATTTAGGAGATAGAATATGAGATTGCGTCTTTTGATCTTTTGCCTGGTGCTGGTATCAGCCCTGGGCGCACAAAGTGCAGACACCCTGTATGTGCTTCCTTCGCCGCAATATATGAATCCCATGTACGAGGCCTTTTCCCTGAATTACCTGGGGGTGGAAGCTGCCGGACGCGGCTATACCGGAACCGGCTTGTTGGGTACGGCGCAAGGGGCTTTGCTGAATCCCGCCAGCATGATGGTGGATTCGGCCAGGGTCTTTACAGAGCTAAATATCAAACCTCCGATTAATGCGTATGGCCTCATTTATCAGAGCCGGTACAGCTCGCCCACGCCAATTGGGCTCTTTGGCCTTAGCTTTCCCATTGGGCAAAATCTTGCCACTGCAATCACTTATAGCATTCCCAAATCCCTGGTGCTGGATGATTTTTCGATCAGTATCAATCAAGGGGGAGACCTGGTAACCCGCTATCCCACTTACTATTTGCATCAATTCAGTGGCAGCGCAAATTTCCAGGTCTTAGATCAGCTGAATCTGGGAATCTCGCTGCACAATCAAATCCACTATCTGGATGATGTGATATTCTTAAGAACCTACGACCGCCTCCGGGAGTACAAATACACCCTCAGGGTCCAGCCTGGAATTTTATATCATACAGAAGGCAGGTCTATCGGGGTTTCGATGATTATGCCCACAAAGCTGGATTGGGACTTAAGATATGCCCAGTATGATATCCTGCTTCCTCTGGAGGCCAGTGCGGGACTGAGCTTTACCAAAGACATTTACCGCTTTTCCTCAGACTTCAGATACAGCCAGGATTCCGCTATAGACGATAACTATAAGGATCGCTACAGCGTCCATCTGGGCGCAGAACGCCGCAGTGGTAACAAAATCCTGCGTGGGGGATATTTCTATAAATCAAATGTGTGGGATGGGCAAGTGCTGCTTCCGGAAAATACCATCGCTCATCCGGATACCTCGATCTTTTGGGACGATGTAGCCCGCACTCTACCTGTGGAAGACAATTCGCAACACTTTATCAGCATTGGACTGGGCTACTTCTTCCGGGATGGCAGCATCAATCTCTCTGCGCTCACCGCTGTGGCTTCAGAGAGTAAGACTACTCAGCTCAATCTCAGCCTCAGCCTGTACCTGAGTTCCTTTAAGCGTAAAGATTTCCTGAAGTTCGAATGAAACAGCCAAAAGTGCAGATCCGGGCCATAGACAGCTACGACCTTCCTATCATAGAAGATGCGGTGAGGCAGTGGTTTGACGACCTGAGAGACCCAAAGCTCAAGCGCAGTAAACGGGTCTTGATCAAACCAAATGCGCTGGGAGCGTATCTTCCGGAGCAAGCCGTAACCACACATCCCATAGTCCTGGAAGCCATCATCCGCTACTTCCTGGAGCAAAAAAAGGAAGTCTGGGTGGGGGACAGTCCCGGAGGAACCGTATCTGTACAAAAGGTTTGGGAGACCTGCGGCTGGCAGGACCTGGCGGAAAGATATCCCATCAAACTAATCAATCTCTCCACTTCGGGCTATCGGGAAATGAAATACGACGGAATTCCCGTGAAAATCTCGGAAGTGCTATTTCAATGCGGCATAGTAATTAACGTGGCTAAATACAAAACGCATTCACTGATGGCTTTTACCGGAGCCTTGAAGAATCTGTATGGGCTTATCCCTGGCTTGATTAAAAGCGATTATCATAGGCTGAATCCGGATACTCAGAGTTTTGCCGAGCTGCTTTTGGCGCTTTACAGCCTGAGCCACGTGAAGATCACCTATAGCATCATTGATGGGATAGTGGGTATGGATGGCAACGGCCCTTCGGCTGGCAAGCTCAAGAATTTCGGGCTCTTGATGGGCTCGGATAACATACCGGCTCTGGATACCATCGCAGCTCAGATGATGGGCTTCAAAATAAAAGATGTGCCATATCTATGGGGTGCTTTACACAAAGAGGGAATCCTGCCTTCCAGGATACTGGTGCCGCATAGCTTTCTCAACCATCAGATTCCGGATGTGGATATCGGCTTCGTCAAAATGCGCAAAGAAGGCTTGAAGTATATGCCCAGAACTCTACGCTATGCCTTCAAGAAAGTTTATTATTACTACCCAAGGGTCAGCGAGCGCTGTGTGCGCTGTGGGGTTTGTGTGAAAAGCTGTCCTGTTCAAGCTATAGCCTGGCAGTCGGATGGATTTCCGCGAGTGGACAAAGATAAGTGCATCAAATGTATGTGCTGTCACGAGCTTTGCCCCACTCAAGCCATAGATATTCACAAGTCTTTTATCGCCAGGAGGTTAATGAGATGAAATCAAAAGGGAAGCAGGTTCCAAAGATAGTCTGGTATATATATCTGCTGTGTATTCTTTTTTTATTTTTATGGATTTCAGTGCTGGGCAGAAACAGCGCCCGCAATGCTTACCTTTTGCGAAAAAAGGTAGAGAATATGGAAGCTGATGCAAGGCATCTAAAAGCTGTAAATGATTCTCTGGCCCAGGACAATATGCGTCTGAAGACAGATCCCGATGCTGCCGAAAAAGCCGCCCGAGAACAATTTGGCCTTATCAAACCGGATGAAAAAGTCTTCCGTTTTGTACCGGCAAAGGAGTCTGAGTAATGGCTTTTGATCTTGCTGGCATGAGCCAGCTGAAACCCGAATATGTCAACGAGATTCGCAGCTTGGTTCATGATTTTTTTAAACCCGACAATCGGAATAGGAATCAGCAGATAGAAAAGCTGATTCAGACAGTATCTGCCCAGGTTAAACAAAACAGCTTAGACGATGACTTTCTGGCCTCGGTTGCGGTATTTTTTGATGCAGCTTTCGAATTTATCATATCTCAAGAAGAGCAGAATCATAGCGAGCTATATAAGTTCTTTCGTATCATCAACCACCTTCCCATCTTGCCGAACTCCCGTTTTTATGATGAAGGTCTGGAAATCCTGAGGCCATATTTTGAGAAAGATACGGACTCTATCAAGTTCTTTGATCGCCTGCAATTGCTATTTGTTTATTCAGAAATATCTTATGAGGATGCTGCCCAACGTATGGTTGAAGAGCTGTTAGAGCAAGTAGATTCCAGTCCGCTTTGCTTTTATGTGATGTACCAGCTTAGCAGGGTGGGTATCCTGGGTGCTCACGGTGAAACCAGATCAAAGATGAAGTTACTGCTGGAATTGACCATCCGGGTCTGGAATATTGGAAGCCGTGAAGCTACTCTCTTTCTGCTGACAAGCTGGCTGTTTACCTTGTCCTGGTTTAAATCCAGCAAATACTACAAAGCTCTGCTCTACAATCTTTATGAGAAAATCCGTGGGACGGAAAGCCTTAATATGGCAAGAGTAGGATACGAGCTCTTCCTTTTGGATGACAAACAGGTCTCTCCGGCGGAAAGGATGCGTTACTATCAGGACTTGATCAAGATATCCGAAACGATTCTGAATTCCAGACAGATGCATTCCTTGCACTTTTTTGCGGGAAACTATCTCAGTGGTTTCAATGAGCAATTTCACGATTCCATCCTTAGCTTCAAAGCTTCGAACTACTATCTGCATAAATGCTGGGAACGTCTGATCGAAATCTCAAAATACCTGAGAACACATAGTGACCCCAAGGATTACAAGCTTAGCATGAACTACGTGGAGGATAAGTTGCTGAATCTGTCAAATCAGACCAGTCTGCGCAACAACAGCTATGTGGAAAACCTCCAGATGAACTTTGAGAAGATAGAAGACCTCTATCGGGAGGTAGGAGAGCTTTCGCTTACAGATCCTTTGAGCGGGCTGCGGAACCGACGCTTTATGGATAACAACCTCCTGCCGATCCTGGCTTTGGCAGCCCGGCACAATGTCCCGGTCTGTTTTTCTATCATTGATATCGATTATTTCAAGAGCGTAAACGATAAATATGGCCATATAGCAGGGGATTACATCTTAAAGACCTTAGGTGAAATGCTCTCCCAAACATTTCGCCATAGTGATATAATCGTCCGCTATGGCGGAGATGAATTCTTGATAGTACTTTTTGATACCAATCCTCAATATTGCGAAGAGATGATGAACAGCTTCCGTAAAAAGGTCGAGAACCGTGTATTCAACTACCAAAGAAAGCAGATTAAGATCACCGTGAGCATCGGTGCATATTGTAACAGCTTCCAAGATAATGTCAAGCTCAAAAACTTAAGTGGCTACATCGATAAAGCCGATGTCGCGATGTATGAAGCCAAAGAATCCGGGCGCAACGCAGTATCCGTCCAGACCTGAGAAATTTCATGCTTGACATTTATTATAGATTTAGAATTCTTATTCCTCAAAGGAGTTTGCCATGGCAAAGATAGTAGTAAAGAACCTGAACAAGTACTATGACAACGGCTTTCATGCCGTGAAAGATGTGAATTTTGTGGCTGAAGACAAGGAGTTTATGGTCCTGGTGGGTCCCTCTGGTTGCGGGAAAACCACAGTCTTACGCCTCATCGCCGGTTTGGAAGATATCTCCAGCGGAGATATCTATATCGGCGACAATCTGGTAAATAACAAACCGCCCAAAGAACGTGATATTGCCATGGTTTTCCAAAATTATGCCCTATATCCACACATGACGGTTCATGGAAATATGGCCTTTGCGCTCAAACTGAGAAGAGAACCCAAAGCAGAGATCAATAAGAAAGTGGAAGCCGCTGCGGCTCTTTTGGGCATAGAAAGCATGATGACCCGCAAGCCCGGCCAGCTTTCCGGAGGCCAGCGGCAAAGAGTGGCTCTGGGCAGAGCTATAGTGCGCAATCCCAAAGTATTCCTCTTTGATGAACCCCTATCCAACCTCGATGCCAAGCTGCGTGTAGCCATGCGTGCGGAGATCATAAAGCTACATAAGACTTTGGAGACTACCATGATCTACGTAACGCACGATCAGGTAGAGGCTATGACTATGGCAGACCGCATTGTAGTAATGAAAGACGGCATTATTCATCAGATTGATACGCCGCTTAATATCTACAATCATCCTGCCAATATCTTTGTAGCCGGTTTCATAGGAAGCCCCGCCATCAATATGGTCCCTGGTAAATTGATCCGCAAAGATGGTGCGCTTGCCTTCGATAGCACAGACTATCAGCTTAGCCTTTCAGAGGATCAGCAGAAAAAGCTCACAGACTATGAGAACAAAGAGATTATCATGGGCATCCGTCCGGAAGATATCTACGATGCAAGGCATGACAGCATGGCCGAATCTCCCCAGAAGTTTACCCCGATCTGCGACTTGGTAGAACCCCTCGGCAATGAATTCCACGTAGTGCTGAAAACCGCTAAATACAGCTTTGTAGCCCGCTTTGATCCCAAAGAACTACCCCAAATGGGTAAAGAGCTGCCCGTAACTGTGGATATGGCAAAGGCTCATTTCTTTGATCCTGAAAGTGAGATAACCCTGTATTAATATTTGAATTATGAAGCGGGCGCTGCTATTGATAGTCCTGATGTCAGTGCCCCTTTTGGCGTTTTGTTTTTCCAGCTCAGCTTCCGCTACTGCCCTCAGCGGGCTCAGTATAATCTCAGATTCTGTAGCGGATTACGCCATTTCTCCTGTGATGCAGGTGTCCGGGCTTTGCTTTTCTTACCATCGCCCCTTTGCTGCCGCTGGAATCAATGTTTTTTCTGTGCATAACGCCATCTCCAGAGGCGACTTGCATCTTGCCCTGGGCAACACATATTTACATCATCAGGATTACGCTTCGCACAATCCCTATCTGAATCTGAATTACTGCTACGAAGGCCTCAGCTTTGGAGCTACGGGCCATTTGCTCTATGACGCTATACAGGATTCCGATGCAGAGTATTGCTTTAGCTACGATCTGGGCTTGCGCTATGAGTACAAACACCTTGCCGCAGAGCTGAAAATGCTGAGTATAGATCAGGATGAACAGGAGGGCAGCCTCAGCGTGATGGGATTCTTGAGTCCAGACATCCGGGCAGCTCTGGGATATTTCCACAGCATGAACTATCAGGATAAAATCCGGGTGGGCATAGACACAAAGTTAAACCAATATTTAAGCCTGTATGGCTCCTGGCAAAGCGAAGACAGCCGCTTTGGCGCAGGCTTCAAAGTCAGCGTAGATAGCTGGAGCCTGCTATATGCCATCCGCACCCATCCCAAGCTCGATGCCAGCCATGCCATTGCTCTGGAAGTTTTTTGGTGAAACTCCCAATCCTTTTGCTGCTTTGTTTTAGCATAAGCCCCATATACGCACAAGACACCGCCCCCGATATCATTAGCCTGCCAGAGCTGCTCTATCTCGATGGGGCAGACCTCGCTACCGAGGATATTTACCAAAGCCTGCTGCCCTTTGATATGGCTGCCAAAATCAGCGTTTATCAGCGGGATGATAGCTATTTGCTCAGCCATTTGCGGCTGGAACAAAGGAATATCGCTATCAGAGGCGGAATAAAATCCAAAGAAGAAATCTATGGCAATTTACAGGCGAAGTTTTACAACCGGATCATCATCGGAAATTTCCGCAGCGAACTCGGCGAGGGCCTGGTCTTTGCCAGAGCCAGCTCTGCACCCCGTCTTCTGAATCCCCCGCATCCCCAAAGCTATTCCCCGCAAGGTCTGGCTCTGAATCTGACCTACAAGAATTGGTCTATGCTGGTGATAGCCTCTGGCTTGCAAAGGGCCGTAAAGCTCACAGATGGCAAGATCAGCGTTATGCCAAAGTCCAAACGTGAATACTTAAGCAGCAGTAAAGAGGAGATTGGCTCTGTGGCGCTCTGGTATGCAAGCGATGGATATCATTTGGGCGCATTGCTTTACCAGCAGCGCTATGATCGGGGTTTTGCAAAGGCTGGCCAGGATTCGCTCTTGCAAGTCTGCAGCTTCTTTGGTCAGGCATCTTTGGGAGAACATCAGCTCAGCATGGAAAGCGCTCTCCAAAAAGGCAGGGCATCGTTAAAGACAGAGTGGCAGATGCAGAGCGGCATATTCTGGCAGAGATGGCGCTATGGCTATATCGATAAATATCAAAGTCCGGCTTATGCCGCGCAGCCTTTCCGCCTCAGCAAGCTGGATGAAAGAGAAGAGATCAGCGCCGAAGCCTCGATACAGCTTTTCCCTCACCTGAAGCTGGACGCAGGCGCAGTGCTGTGTCGCAGATTGGGCTCTCTTGCAGATCCGGACTGGCTCTCGCATAGCAGCATCCGGCTGTGCTATCGCGATCGGGATAGCTTCCTGCAGGGCAGCCTCAAGCTGATTGATCGCCAGATTCTGAGCGCTATAGACAGCAGCTACGTAAGCAGCATCCCCTTACATTACCGCTTTCAGATCGGGGCTTCACAGCAGATCAAAGATGCCTGGGAGATCGCCTTTTCCGCTCGCTATCACTACCAGGAAAAAAAGGCGGCCTTTTCCTCAGGGTCCTGGTGGCATCACAGCTTTGGCTATCGGAATGAACTCTGGCATCTAAAGCTGGCATACACCATTTGGAACAGCGCAAATTTCAGTATGATCGTACCCAATGACAGCGATATGGGCTATGAATCCCTGGGACGCAATGCTATCAGGATCGAAGGCAAAGCGGCCTATAAGCTCCCCTTTGGCAAGTGTGAACTTAGCTTGCGGCAAGGCTTGAAAGAGCCTTATGCCAGCAGCATCGATCTGCAGCTTAGCTTACTAAAATGAAGGCTTCGTATTTTGAAATCAAGACAGGCTAAAAGCTATGGTTAATAATAAGTTGTAGCCGCAACTCCAATAATGATTCCATAGATGATAGAAATTGCCATGCTTACGATAAATCCGATCAAAGCCCATTTCCCAGCTTGCTTGGCTTTATTTGGCATCTCGTTTTTCCAAACTAAGTATAAAATCAAGCCCACGATCGGGAAAAGGAAGCATAGTCCACCCAAAAGGCAGCCCAGTTCCCCGTCTTCTTGCATAGCTCCACCTGCCCCACCGGCCTTTGTGGATACTCCACAGTGAATACAAACAACAGCATTGTCATCAATCTCTTTGCCGCAATTACTGCAAAACATATCGTTCTCCTTTTATATGGTTTTTAGCATTATCTGATTTACTTTAGTTAATCTGCCTCGCTTTTTGGTCTTAGAACGGGCAGCTCTGGCCAGGATGGTCTGAATAGTCTATGCAGGTCTGAATAGAGTTTTTTCAGCAAGATAAAGACCATGAGAGGGAAAACTATTATAATCAATCGGTTGTAGTCTATAGCCTGCCGGATATTCCCCTGCAGGCAGCTTGCAAAAGCTCTGGTCATGCCGCAGCCGGGACAGGATTTGTGCGTGATGGCTTTGTGTATACAAAGATTATGCCCGAAAGCAATACTCTCAACCGGAAGCAATATCAAGGCCAGCGCAATGATTGCGATCGAAGTCCAGAAGATTAAAAAGAGCAATATCTCTTTATTTCTTGTAGAGCGGATATCCTTGTGCATCTTTGAAGCTACTTGTAATGATAGTAATCAGATCGATCAATGCCCAGATTCCACATCCTCCCAAAGTCAGCAGTTGCACCACACCTATAGCCGTGTGCCCGGTATAAAAACGGTGTATGCCAAATTCTCCCAAAAAGATACATAATAAAAGCGTGGTAAGCCAATCTTTTTGTCCCATTGCCATACTCCCCTGCGCGTGCATAGAAGAAGGTAAGGCTACTCCGCAATTTGTGCAGACTTCAGCATTATCGTTTACGCTGTTACCACAATTACCACAATACTTTCTGTGAATTTTGGGATTAGCTCCACATTTCATACACGCAATTGCATTGACATCTACCGAATTTCCACAATTCGTACAATACATTCAGATCTCCTTATTCTCACTGAATTTTTGAGCAAAATTACTCGATGTTCTTATCTCCTTTTTTAACTCTGATTGCATTATTTGGGGCTTTGATGCAGTGTCAAGAGAATTCTCGCAGGCATTCCCCCAATTTTTACAGAGGATTGATTATAGTTTGGACGTGGTTAGCTGTCTAAAGTTATGTTCTGATCGGACTCAAACCCTTGTGTAGCTTTTCTTTGATATCTAAAATTACGTCCCATGGGGCTCGTTTTATAGCTTTTCTAAGCTGTGATTATGGTTCATATTTATTCAAGTCAAAAAATGATATATTATAGACACATATAGCAGCTATAGTGCGTTTATTTATACCTATATGGATACCATAATTTGATTTTTTAGGGAGAATGCCTGCACTCTCAAAATTATGAGAATATTCAAAGTATATTTCAGTGCTTTTAACTCCATACTGCCTCACACCCTTTGCCATACATTTGATTTTAATTCGTTTTTAACTCGAGCTGACTCGAAGCCTCGAGTGGACTCGAGTCAAAAACGAGTTAGCTGCAAGTCCAAAGCAAAGCCAGTTAACCAGAGTCCTGGCATTGCCCTAAAATGTCGAGTCACTCTTTTGATAATAAACTTTATGATAATATCTTAGCTATCATCTATACCTATGTATTTTAATTTATACTTTTGGCAGTTAAGATTCATGATTCCAGCATTAATGTCCTTCTAATCCGAGTTCCCAGGACGGAATTTCAGATAGTAAGCTATAGCTACACAACGGCCAGAGTCCCATAGGAACGATATTTCAGATAGCAAGCTACAGCTACACAATAGCTAAGAGTCCTGTAGGGACGATATTTCAGATAGAAAACACACAACCACAAAGGTCTGAGTCCTGTAGGGACGCCATTTCAGATAGCAAACCTAGATCTGCACAATGCCTTGAGTCCTGTAGG
>JALNWR010000085.1 GCA_023230795.1 Candidatus Cloacimonadota bacterium | reverse complement strand
GTTATCGCTATTTGTATCACGCTGTTTATCCAGTATAAACGACGGCCAAATATACAGGAAAGGCGTGATCGAGACCAGATGAAAATTAGGTTCTAAAAAAAATGGGGGAATGCCAGCAAGATTGATGCTTGACATAAATAGCAGAATATCAGAGACTGCCTTTAGCTACTGATTCCATATAGAATGTCCCGACAGCGGAAATATGTTGACAGATTTCAGTGAATCTTATAGATATCACTACAGTGAAAAAATACTACTTAAGGAGTACAACCATGCCAAGAATGACGGTTGACCCAAACTACTGCAAAGGCTGTGGCTTATGCATTGCTGCCTGCCCGAAAAAGATTATTCGTTTTTCGGAAAAGATCAATGCCAAAGGCTACCATTATGCAGAATGTTTTGCGCAAGATCAGTGCATCGCCTGTAAGATGTGCTACGTAACCTGCCCCGATGTGGCAATAACGGTTGAGAAGTGAGGAAGATATGGCAAAGATATTGATGAAAGGAAATGAGGCTGTAGCGGAAGCTGCTATTCGCAGTGGTTGCAGATTGTATTTCGCCTATCCCATCACTCCTCAGAGTGAATTGATCGAGTATATGGCACGCATGATGCCAAAAGTAAACGGAACCTTTCTTCAGGCTGAGAGCGAAGTAGCCGCCATCAATATGGTTTATGGCGCTGCAGGCTGTGGCAAGAGGGTGATGACCTCCTCTTCCTCTCCTGGTGTTTCATTGAAGATGGAAGGAGTCTCTTATATCGCCGGAGCGCAATTGCCCTGTGTGATCATCAACGTGCAACGCGGTGGTCCCGGTCTGGGTGATATTCAGCCAGCTCAGGGTGACTATTTTCAAGCCACAAAGGGCGGCGGACATGGTGACTACCGTTTGATCGTGATGGCTCCCAGTTCGGTACAGGAATTTGCCGATATGGCTTCCGAAGCCTTTGATCTAGCAGATAAATATCGTAATCCGGTGATGATCCTGGCTGACGGTATGTTGGGACAAATGATGGAGCCTGTGGAATTCAAAACCGCCAGGACCGATGAAGAGATCGCAGATATGTGGCTTCAGCACAAATCCTGGTGCATCCAGCCTAATGAAGACGGGGACAAAAAGCATCACCATGAGATCAACTCTCTGGAAATAGACCCCCTGGTTCTGGAACAACATGTCAATAAACTTTACGAAAAGTATGCTGAGATCGAGAAAAACGAGATCAGCTATGAGAAATTCAATGTCTCTGATGATAACGAGATTCTTTGCGTGGCTTGGGGAACTGCGTCCCGCGTAGTAAAATCCGCCATCAACGAAATCAAAGTTTCTGGTAAGAGCGTAGGTCTCATCCGCCCGATCAACGTCTGGCCTTTCCCTTATGAAGAGCTGAAAAAGGCTATCGGCCCCAAAGTGAAGAAAGTCTATGTTTTTGAACTGAATACCGGTCAGATGCTGGACGATGTGAAAATCGCCGTAGCCGGTAAAGTTCCGGTGGATTTCTGGGGCAAAGTGGGTGGCGTGGTCTTTACCCCGGCAGAGATTTTAGAAAAGCTTGAATTGGCTTTGAAGGAGTAGATTGTGGAAATTATAGCAACCAGACCCGAAGCCCTTACCGATGTACCTTTTACCTATTGTCCTGGCTGTCTGCATGGAGTGGCTCATCGCCTGATCGCGGAAGCCATCGACGAGCAGGGCCTGATCAATAAAATGACCGGCGTGGCCCCTGTGGGCTGCTCCGTCTTTGCCTATAAGTTCTTTAATATGGATATGGCGCAAGCAGCGCATGGACGTGCTCCGGCAGTAGCCACCGGCATGAAACGTGCCCGCCCTGAAATGCATGTATTTACATATCAGGGAGATGGAGACCTCGCAGCCATCGGCACAGCTGAAATCGTGCATGCTGCAAACCGCGGCGAGCAGATCTCTGTGTTCTTCGTAAACAACGCCATCTATGGCATGACCGGCGGACAGATGGCTCCCACCACTCTTCCTGAGATGAAGACTACCACCAGCCCGTATGGCAGGAAAACTGATGACGTCGGCTTCCCCATCCGCGTATGTGAGCTTTTATCCACTCTGGTGGCACCTTATTACATTGAGAGGGTTTCACTGCTGAGCCCCGGTGAAATTATCAAAGCTAAAAAAGCGGTTTCCAAAGCGATCCAGTATAACAAAGAAGGCCGTGGATTTACCTTTGTAGAGCTGGTCTCTACCTGCCCTACAAACTGGGGAATAGACCCCATCAAATCCCGTGATTGGGCCAAAGAAAACATGCTGCCCTTCTTCAAGCCGGGCTGCTTTAGAGACAAAGGCGAAGGAGTGGAATAATGACTACTGAATTAATCTGCGCAGGCTTCGGCGGACAAGGCGTATTGACTATCGGAAAATTCATTGCTAAAGCTGGCATGAAAGAAGGGAAAAACGTATCCTGGCTGCCCTCTTACGGGCCTGAAATGCGCGGTGGAACTGCAAACGTCTCTACCGTGGTCTCAGATGAGGAAATTGCTTCTCCTATCGTGAGTTTCCCCGATGTGTTGGTTGCTCTGAATCAACCTTCTATCGATAAATTTGCACCCTCCATCCGTCCTGGCGGCATCCTGATCCTGAATACCAATATGTGCCCACACGGCTGCAAGCGTGATGATATAGTGCAGATTGCCGCTCCTCTGGTAGATATTGCCAAGGAGATCGGTGATCCCATGGTGCTGAATATGCTGGCCATCGGTGTGCTTATCGGAAAAACTGGTCTGATCAAGTATGAAACTATGGAAGAAGACCTCACCAGCTATATGAAATCCAGAAACCCCGAGCTTCTGAAATTGAACCTGGAAGCAATCAAACGCGGTATAGATATCGCAAAGAACGCTAAGTAAACTATAAAATCCTGGGGGGGTGGTTTCCACCCCCTTTTTGATGATAAGGAGAATATTATGGCAGACAATCTGGTAACAATCGCGAGATATACAGAAATATTCGAAGCGGAAATGGCCAAAGGTTTCCTGGAAGATTCCGGCTTTGAGGTGTTTTTACAAAATGAGCGTATCCTGGGCTTGTATCCATCTATGGCCGGGGATATGTATATGGTAGAATTGCAAGTCTTTGCCGATGCGGAAGAAGATGCAAGCACGCTCTTGGAAGACCTGGACGACAGCTATCTCTGCGCTAATATCCTGAAGCAGGAAAATGCCTTGATGGAAGGGCATTTCCAGCTTACCAGCGGTAATCACAGCGATCAATACATCGAAAAGATCAGCGTGTTGCAAAACCCCGTAGCCACGCACACTCTTTGCAATAGACTTGCAAAGCGTCTGCAGGAATTTGATTTTGATACCGTGATCGGTCCTGCTTTTGGAGCTATAGTGCTGGCTTTTGACGTCGCCCGCATTCTGGATAAGGGTTTTGTCTTCACCCAGAGAAAAGGTGGCCAAATGGTTTTCCGAGATGGCTTTGATCTTAGCAAAGTCAAAAAAGCCGTGATCATCGAAGATGTAGTCTCCACCGGAGGCAGCGTTCAGGAAGTGATCAAATGCGCAGCTGAGCAAGGCATCAAGATAGCGGCTATAGGCTTGATGGTGGATCGCAGCGCTGGCAAGATCGATTTTGGCGTGCCGGTAGAAAGCCTGCTGACTCTGGATGTACCGCTATGGGCTCCGGAAGATTGCGAGCTGTGCAAACAGGGAATAAGCCTTAGCAAACCAGGGAGTAGCGATAAATAGCGATGAAGCTGAAGCTGCTCTTTGAGGATGCGGTAAATGCGAAAGTACTGAGATTCTATCCTCTGCAAAACTTCAGTAGCTGGCAGCTTGTCTCTGAGTACCAAGCCGAAGAGCTTGCGGCCGGCCAGCTAAACGTATGTCCGGATTTTGCCCTGGCCAAAGCGCTATGGGGTGAACGTGCCCGTTTGCATATATGCCGGTATTTTGGCATAGTATATCTGCCGAATTCTGTCCCTGCTGTACTGGGTGAGCTTCTTCGCAACCACACTTTATACCTGTTATCCTCAGATCAAAAGGCCGCAGAATTCCTGGTTGATGATTGCTTTCACAGCCTTGATTATATGAGTGAGTTTTATGATGCGCCCTCATCCCAGAAGCTATTGATTTGTTCTGGGAAAGAGCTGGTGAATGCGGTTTTGAGCTCCGCTCCGCAGGCCTTTATGCACTTTATTCTGGAGAGCAAGAGCTATCATCTTTGCTTGGGAGCAGAGCTTTGGCGCTATCGGGCAGATGCCTTTCGCACAGCCTTTTACTTTGCTGAAAAACTCTGTGGTCAGATCACAGACCTAAAGAGATTACCTTATATGACCGCACAGATCTGTCTGCAGGATGGCCACGGTTCTTACGCCTTTTTTGCCGATCGCTATGATAGCTATATGGCGCATGTGGATTATGATCTATGGTACAGTCTTCTGACCAATTGGCACAAAAGTTACTCCCGGCACAAATGCAAAAAGGTGCTAGAATTGGCCTGCGGTACTGCCAATGTCGCCTGCCGCTTTGTGCAAGCAGGCGCCCAAGTCGATGCCTGTGATATCTCCTGTCAGATGCTGGAAAATGCCTGGAAAAAAGAGCTGAAGCCAAATCTGTATCAAGCCTCACTCACCGATCCCATTCCCGGCAGGGATTACGATCTCATTCTCTGTCTCTTTGATAGTATGAATTATCTGAGCAATCTTTCTCAAATCAGCACTTGCCTGACTGAAGTGGCTTTGGCTTTGGCTGAAGACGGGCTTTTTATCTTTGATATCTCTACTTTACTGAACAGCATGGAGAATTTCTTTGATAGCTGTCAATGGGTGAAGGAGCAAGATTCAGGCCTGGTGCACCAGTCTTTTTACGAGATGGGGCAGAGGCGGCAAAACTCCCGGCTTAGCCTTTTCAAACGCTGGGGTGCAAGCTACAGTCTGCAGGAAGAAGAGCACCGCCAGCGAGTCTATCTGGTGCAGGAATTGGTAGAGATCATCCAGGATTCCCCGCTGCAGCTCAAAGCAATCCACAGCACAAATAACAAAACAAACTTCTATCCCAAAAAACTCTCCGGTATCGATCATCGCCATTACCGGCTTTTCTTTATCCTGAAAAAAGATGAATTATCAAAGTGATCTCACATTGCTGCAGGAGCACAAGCTGAACAGCGTGATGGGTATAGACGAAGCAGGAAGAGGAGCTTTGGCAGGGCCGGTGGTGATCGCAGCGGTGATCCTGGACTATACTGACCCCATTCCTGGGTTGGACGATTCCAAGCGGCTTTCCGCCAGAAAGCGGGACATCCTGTATGACAGCATCATCCAAAATGCAGTAGCTTGCAAGATCGTCGAGGTCAATGCATCCATTATCGATGAGATGAATATCCGTCAGGCCACTCTTGTGGGCTTTAGTATGGCCTATTGGTCTTTGGAGGATAAGGCTGAGAAGGCCTTGGTGGATGGCAGGGACCTGCCCGAGGATATACCTGGTTGGGCCGTGATCAAAGGAGATCAAATCCATGCTTGCATCGCGGCGGCTTCCATCTTGGCCAAAGTGCACAGGGACAGGCTGATGGAAGCGCTGGATGATCTATATCCAGAATACGGTTTTGATGCACATAAGGGATATGGTACCCAGCGGCATTACGAAGCTTTATGCTGTTTTGGTGCGTGTAAAGAGCATCGCCGGAGCTTCAGGCTTTATCCGGATTAAGCCGGATTCTCAGTCCTTGGCCCTCTTCAAACACTCGGAGCAGTAATGCCAATTGCAAAAGCGGTGATAGATATCCATCAGGCCTTGTTGGTAGATGGCCCGGCTACTTGCCAGCTTGATCTGTGAGGGATTCAGATAGCGTTCCATAAAGCGGGTGACATAGTTTCCCTGCAGCGGGCGGAAGTCCGTGTAGGCTTGATATATAGACTCTGCGTTTGAAGACATTTTCTGATGCCACAGCGCCATCACAGGCAGGAATATGTTCAGATAGATATTGTTTTGTACGCTTTTTCCCAGGGTTTGTGGTTTCAGATTCGGATAAAGCGAGCGAGCCGTCCATATACTGCAAAAGGCTTTATACAGGTTCTTCTGTGACTCCGTGGCGGATATAAAAGTCTTGAGCAGGTCCCCATCAAGATGCTCCCAGATCAGATCACTGATATAGATCAATCTTTTCACCGGATGATTTTGGGGGCGGATGCGAAAAAGCTGCCAATCGATATCGATCTTCTGTCCCTGCCAGGGCTGAGCTTCATATTCCCGCCACAAATCTGTGACCATATTTTCATCGATCATAGCGCTTTTCTTTTTGAGCAGACCTGAGGCGCAAAGGTAGATGGCACAAAGCTGGAGCTTGTTCATCCCTTCTGCTTTGTATTCCGCCAGGATTTTAAGAGGCAGGCTTTGGGCCAGACAGAGGGTATTGAGCTTGTTTTTGTTATAGCCCAAAGCTTCAAAGATGCCTTCATAGAAGATCTGATCAAAGCTGCTGAGGCTTAGTGCGGTATTGAAACGTTTGAGTTTCCCTGCGAATCTGCGCATTCCGGCGTTATGTAAAATGGCTTGTAGATGGCTGGAATCGATAGCGGAAAGCAGATCGCAATACACCGCAGGTTTTGCATTCTCATCTTGCTGTGCCAGAAGTTTTTGGATGTCTTCACTGAGCTGCTCTTCCAGGCTCAGGATTTCCACTGGGGAGCCATCTTCCAGGATGGTATAAGGATAGCTGGAATTGTGCTGCAAAACCACATGCAGGATTACTTGATTGAAATAGGCATCTTCCTGATGGCTATGCGCTTGCCAATCTGAAGTCTTGATGTGAATTTCGACGTCCCCCCGCTTGGTTTCTCCTGCGATTTCTATGATGGCGTTCTTAAAATCCGGACCCCGGGCAGTATTGTACTGTCCTTGATAAACGATCCTGACAGGAAGCCTGGTAGCAGTGCTTAGTTCAGCTTGCAGGTGTCCTTCATCCCAGATGTGATAGAGGAATTTCTCTTCCATCAGAAATATCGTTGCAAAAAGCGCATCCGTTCTCTGGCCGAAGCAGATTTTGCCCAGGTATGCGGGGTATATTTGATCGGGTTTGTCAGTATGCTCAGCATGCACATGCTTTGCATTTTGTTTAAATTGGCAGTGCTGCTTCCGTAATAGGCCATGGCAGCGGTTTCGATGCCATATACTCCCTTGCCCCATTCCACATAGTTAAAATACAGCTCCAGCATGCGCTTCTTGCTCATGATGATTTCCATGATCACGGTTACCTGCACTTCCAGATACTTGCGCAGGTAATTGCGGTCTGTGGTCAGAAACAGGCTGCGGGCAAGCTGATTGCTCAGCGTGGAGCCGCCAAAGCGGATTTTGCCTGCCTTTTTGTTTTTGGCATAAGCCTCTCTCACCATTTTCCATTCAAAGCCAAAGTGTGAGTAGTAATTGCCATCTTCCAAAGCGATCAGCATACTTTGAGTCTGCTTGGGAATCTTTTTCAGTTTGATATATTCGCGTTTGTAGATGGGATGACCCTTCACGGTATAGCGCTGGATCATGAGGGGAGTGACAGGGGGATTGACAAAGCTGTAAACTATGCACAGCCCGGCCACAATCCCCCAAAACCAAAGATGGATAAATAGCAGAACCCGCAAAATCCTGATCAGGATATTTCGGCGTTTCTGCTTTTTCCTTTTAGCCACGCATCCTTCTGGATTTTGTTAGAGTTTTATTTCTCCATTTTGTTTACGAAGGCAGCCAAACGGGCTTTTCTGCGGGAAGCGGTGCGTTGGTGAATCACACCTTTTTTGGCGGCTTTATCTAATTGGGAGTAGAGCTCATTGAGCTTGGCATCCACATTCTCAGGATTTTGTTGAAGCTCTTTGGTAAGGGTTCTGATAGTGCGTTTTACATAATTATTGCGGGCAGACCTTTTCTTGTCTGTGCCCATGCGTTTGAGCGGGGATTTGTGTTGTGGCATGTTTTCCTCTTCATTGCTTAGTATTTATGCCACAATATCTAAGGGGCTGATCTTGTCAAACAAATATTTAGGATCGTAGGGCTGTATCCAGCTTATCTATCTGATGTTCAACGCTATAAGCAAATATGTTTCCCTGCATTCTACTGCCGATAACCAGCTGATCCACCCAGACAGCAGCCTCAAATATTTGCTGATAGTCAAAGCTTTTACCGGCCTCGCTTTGCCCTATAATCCGGGCTGCGGCAGTATCATCACTTGAAAAACATAATATCGGGGTGCGGGAAGCCAGATATTCAAAGAGCTTGGTGGTAAGCATGCCGTGATTGCCCTCATAGTCGTTCACGATTAGCAGCAAAAGCTCGCTTTGCACCATTTCCTGCACAGCTCTGGCGTGAGACACAAAAGGCACTATGTTTAATTTATCAGCAGTTTTAGCCCTAAGCTGCTCAGCTTCTTTTTCCCCTATTTTACTGCCGATCAAGCTGAGAGTATATGGCCTGCTCAGCCGGGAACATAAATCCGCAATCAAGCCGATATCCTGCCCTTGGGTAAACTGGCCGATATACTTGATCCGCATGGACTCGGCAGGAGAGTATTCTATGCCTGCAAAGTCCTGGGGATCGTATCCATTATTGACCACGAGCTTGCGGCCTGCGGGCAGAGCATCTGCTATTGCCTCAGAGACTACCAGATTGCAGTTCGCACTGCTGACCACCTCATTTTCCAGATATTTGTATATAGCCAGACTGAGCCGGCAGGGAGGATTGAGCTTGAGGTAGTGAATCTGGCTGAAAGGATCGCGAAAGTCTGCAAACCACTTCAGATTATGCCTTGCTGCCAGCTTGAGGCCGATCAGGTGAGTACTATGCGGTGGCCCGGTAGTAATGATGGTATCATAAGGTTTTTGGCTAAGCTCAGCAAAGCAGGCGCGCATAGCTTTGGGATTCCAAAACACTCTGAGATCGGGAATGATCAGATTCAGCCGTAACCAGACCAATATCTGGCTCAGTCCCTTAGGCTGTGCCGGCAGCTTGCCATAAGGCATATCGCTGCCAGACCTTGTGAGTTTTTGCCAGATTCCTGCCATCTTCAGAGCAGGAACACGGATTACCCTGACTTCAGGAGGAATCTTCTCACAAAGGCTTTCATCTATAAATGGATAGTCTCCGCCTGTGGATGTAACTACGGTGATCTGATGTCCGCGTCTGAGCAAATGCGGCAGAAAGCGCAGCCAACGCTGCACAGGCGCTCCTCCACAAGGGGGGAAGTAGTAAGTGATCAAGAGAATCTTCATCGGTCCAGGATTAGCTTTGCCAGATCAGTCCAGGTACTGCTTTTCTTATAGGCTCGAATCTCTTCCTGCATGGGGGAGAGCAGTCTTTGATCGTAAAAACGCAGTACAGCCGCTGCCAGAGCCGGAGGATCCTCGGGCGGAATCAAAAGTCCGGTGCTGCCATCTTCTATATATTCGCTCAAACCGCCCACATCGGAGGCGATTACAGGGGTGTCATAACTAAAGGCTGTGGCGATCACCCCGCTTTGCGTGGCGCTTTTGTAGGGCAAAATGCAGACATCGGCCTGGCGAAAATATTCGCTTACCTCTTCACCGCTGATGTAGCGAAAGTCGGTTTTCACACAGTCTGTTAGTCCCAAACGCTCGATTTGTTTGCTATAGACGGATTCATCGCCATACACAGAGCCGGCTATTTGCAGATTGATATCGGGGATAGCCAGCCGGATGATGGGCATGGCCTCAAGCAAAGTATCCAGGCCTTTGTATTCTTTGATAAGGCCAAAAAACAGTAATCCGGGCTGGTTATTGGTCTTGCTGATCTTTCCCTGATGAGTTTCGTAAATAGGATGAAAGCCCAGGATGGACTTTGTTATCACCCGATTTGGCAGCCAGCCCCTCAAATCTTGCAGACAGGATTTACTCAACAGCAGTATATTATCTGCGGGTTCAAAGACGTAGCGCAGTAGACTTCGGGTAAAAGGCCAGGGTTCATGAGGGACGATATTGTGGGCTAAAATCAATTTGCGGCCGAACTTGATCCGGCGGATGATATAGCCGAAGGCAAAGGCAAAAAAAGGTACCCACCAGGAGATAATAAGCAGATCAGGCTGCCAGGCATTGATAGCCTTAACCGTCTTGGGCCAGGTATGAGGCAGATAGGGAGTCAAAACCCTTTGGGAAGTGTGCTTGGGCTGGGAATCATCTTCCTGACGGCCGGCAGGAAAAAGCAAGGCAGGATACTGATGCTTGAAATTAAAAAAGCAGACCTCGTGCCCGGTGCTGCTAAGTTCATCGGCCAGATGGCTGGCAAATTGCGAAATTCCACCCAAAAAAGGTGGGGCAGGTCCCAGGAATGCTATTTTCATGTCTTACTCCATTTCATGAGCTTGGGTTAAAAAACGCCGCACGGTATCGGCATCGCCATATTTACCAAAGAGAGCCATCAATTTCAGGCGGATTTTAATGCCTTTGAGGTCACCGGCCAATATAGCACCCATGTCTCTGAGATTTTTGCCTCCGCCTTTATACCCATATTCCGGAAGTACTCTGCCGGTATCGGTTCGGGATGCAATCACTACCAGGATGTCACGATCCAGGGCTTTTTGGATGTATGGAATGATATCTTTGGGAAGATTCCCCCGGCCAAATGCTTCGATCACTATAGCTCTGCTACCGCTTTCTATACTGCAATCTATATATCGGCCATCCATGCCGCTGACTGCCTTGATCAAATCTACTCTGGTATCCAGAGCCTGTGTCCAGACGTTTTCCCGGTACAGGCTTTCCCGGTGATACATTACCAGATCAGGATCCACGATGCCCAAAGGCCCAAGGCCCGGGCTGGTGAAAGCGTCCAATTTTCCCGCATCAAACTTTACTACATCACGGGCGGTATGGATTTCGTCGTTCATCACCACCAGTACGCCTTTGTCGAAGCTATCCGTGTGACTGGCCACCCGTACACTGCCGATTATATTGCGGGGTCCATCCAGTCCCAAATCCCCTCCGCTGCGCATGGCTGCCGTAAAAACCACCGGTTTGCGGGTGGTAAGCACCAGATCTGCCAAAAAAGCGCTCTCTTCCAGGGTGTCTGTACCATGGGTGATCACTATGCCATCATAGGCTAAAATCTTGGTGTCGATCAGCTTGGCCAGGTCAAACATCATCTGCGGACTCATATAAGGGCTGGGGACATTTAGATAATCCATTACCTCTACATTTGCCACGCCATCAAGCTGGGGAAATTGCTTTAAGAATTCCACCAGTTCGGAGCTGGG
>JALNWR010000084.1 GCA_023230795.1 Candidatus Cloacimonadota bacterium | reverse complement strand
CCGCTGGGACTTTGGCCATCATGCGGCTGTGGCTTGCTATCTGAAATGTCGTCCCGCTGGGACTTTGGCCATCATGCGGCTGTGGCTTGCTATCTGAAATACCACAACAGGACTCGAAGCATTGTGCGGCACTGGCTTGTTATCTGAAGTGCCGTTCCGTGGGACTTTGGCCATTGTGTTTTGGGCGTGCCGGTCGCAATGTTGCTCGCAATTTTCCTTGACAAAAACTCTATGTTTATAATCATGACAAACTAAAGAGGTATTAATAAAAATATGTGTTTACGAAAAAAGATGAACTCAGACCAAGATAATAAGACGAAAGAGCTTAGGCATTTGCATATTGCAGATGCTTTTTTTTTGATTTGGAGACATTATGCAAATAGATGAGATTATTCGGAAGAGTCTGGAAGAAGACCTGGGTAATGGAGATATTACCACCCGTTATCTGGACCTCGAGCCCATGCTTTGTTCTGCTTATATGATAGCCAAGGCTGAGGGTATTCTGGCTGGAATCGATGTGGCGGTAAGGGTCTTCAAAGCGGTAGATCCTGAGCTCAAGGTAACTTTGTATCGCAAAGATGGGGATTTGGTAGAGCCCGGCAATGAGATTCTGAGAGTGGAAGGGCGTCCGGCCAGCATCTTGCAAGCAGAGCGCACCGCCCTGAACTTCTTGCAGCGGATGTCCGGAGTAGCTACCCTTACCAGGCGCATGGTAGATAAGATTGCCGGCACCAAAGCCCGTTTGCTGGATACCCGCAAAACCACTCCTCTTTTACGAGACCTGGAAAAGTACGCAGTTCGGGTGGGCGGCGGCTATAACCATCGTCATGGGCTATTTGATATGATCATGCTGAAGGAAAACCATCTGCGCGCTGCGGGAGGCATCAGCAAGGCCGTGAAAAAGATTCAGAGCCAGAATGCCACTTATAAAATCGAAGTAGAAGTTACCAATCAGGCAGAGCTTGCCGAGGCAGTGACCGCCAAAGTGGACCGGGTGATGCTGGACAATATGAGCTTGAAAGAGATAAGAGCCTGTGTAAAAGAGTATAAAAATAAGGTGGAGCTTGAAGTATCGGGAGGAATCACCGAAGAAAACATCCTGTCTTATGCCAAAACGGGAGTGCATTTCATCTCCAGTGGAGCACTTACCCATTCATACAAAGCACTGGATATAAGTTTGCTATTTAAGGAGTAACAATTATGGAAGAAAGACTTAGAACCCTGGCAGCAATGCAAAAACTGGATGACAAGATAGGACAATATCGCATTTTGCAGGACGTACTGCCAAAGCAACTAAATGAAATCAACGAAAAGGTGGAGCAGGCTACCATCGACCTGCTGGCCGGAGAAACTGAGAAAGCAGAACTGAATAAACTGCAACGTGCCCTGGAAAGCGAGATCAAAACCCATCAGGCCCAGATCAATAAATATGCCACCCAGCTTTCCGAGATCAAAACCAATAAAGAATACAAAGCCTTAAACAGCGAAATTGCCTACCTCAAAGAAAAGATTTCTGAGATCGAATCCCAGCTTTTGGAACATATTGATACAGAAAACGAGATTAAAAGCCGCATTGTAGAATATAAAAAGGTGCTTGGCGAAGCTGAAGCAAATAAAAAAGCCAAAGAAGGTGACCTCAAAGCCCAGATCGATACTCTGGAAGGTAAGATAGAAAGCACCCGGGCAGAGCGCAATAAGCTCGCCGTGACTCTGCCTGTAGCCCTGATAAAGCGCTATGGGAATTTGATCAAAAACAAGGAGAATCAGGCTGTGGCGTACAGTCATGATGGCTCCTGTGGCGGCTGCGGCTTTGTGATTCGCCAGCAAATGCGGATAGAGCTCCAACTGCGCAAGAAGGTAGTTTACTGCGAAAATTGTGGCCGCATTTTGCTCAATCCCATCCCCGAAGAAGATACTCAGCAAGCAGAATAAGACCCGCTATATATCCATCTGGCTTCTGCTGACGTGGCGGTCTGCTGGATTGGATGCGTCTCGCATCCAGCAAGGCCAGAGGCCTTGAGAAAAGAGCATACTCTGCACTCTGCAGACACGGGCGCCTGCAATTCAGCAATCTGTAGCGTTCCGCCGCTGCAGGCGATCCTTAGCGAAAGTTTATCACTTCAAGGCAGCTCTTTGATCCCCAGCACCCTGAAAAATCGATATCCTTCTATTGCTGTATCCGACATCTGCCAGCTCAGATTATCACTCTCAGCCAAAACCGTGAACTCGGCAAAGTCTATCGAATCAGAAGCTTCCAGGCGGTAGCTATCCACTGTGACAGGATTCCCCAAAAGAGTCTGACCGATAGCATCCCAAGCTACGGTAAGATTGCCATTTGCGCGGGTGATGCTGAGATTCTGAACAGGCTGCAGCCCCAGAACATAAGAGAAAGGCGGACAGGCCCTGAAGCCATAAGTATCGGGGTATCTTGTCACTCTGATCTGCCCGGCTTCGTTATCGTATTCAGGCAGGCTTCCCAAGAGATTTGCAGAGCGGAAATACATCGGCTGACCGGGGTCTGAATCTTCGCTTTGCAGAGCATAGAGCTCGCCGCTGGCAGTTTGAAAATCCAGATCAAAGGCGAAGAGCCCATTGGGATGGCTATATTCGGCCTGGAAATAAACATCATCCTCCTGGATCTGCAGACCGGCATTGCTGATTTCTGCGGTAAATTCCTGCACGGAGTCCACATACAAAGGAATAGGATGGATGACCCCACCCAGAGTATTATCCTGATCTGCTACACCGCTGAGTGTGACTCTGGCCGTCAGAGAGAGCATACCTATCCTGGGATTAGCGGGATCGAACCAGGCCATAAAATCTGCATCTGCATAAAGATCGGCCATATCGCAGCTCATGACCAGGGTGTTTGAGCTTGCATGTATCTGAAACGATATATCTCCGATACGTGTCACATCGTTTATAGAGGTTCCGGTTATCTTGTAAAGTCCGGGAGTGTACATCCCGGCTGCGTTTACATAGTGCAAAGCCCAGGCAATTGCACCGGGGTCATCGGGGTCTATATCCGGATTAGCTATGGCGGTCATATAAGAATTAAAAACTAAAAAGCCTCCACTGCTGGGAAAGCCTCCACCCCGATTTTGCAGGGCGGTATAGAGCTTGGTATCGGAAAAAGTCGCATAATCTGCCACGATGTCATAGTAGTTTGGGATTTGGGTATTTACCTCATCATCGGCAAGCTTGGTAAGCTGATTGGGAGCTGGCAGGTTGGCGCCGGGATAATATACAGGCACTACATCCAGGGCGCTACTGCCCACTCTCTTGCGCAATCCGTAATAGTTCCTGGACCCAGTAGCTGGCAGGTAGCTCTGATAGCTATTGCCTTCTAAGATTGCTAAATCAGTTTCTACTAATCCGGAATCCGTTTGGTAAACTGCGGAATTCAAACTCAAGCCGCTCTGTGCTATTTCACCGCGCAGATAAACATGATTGCTCAAGGTTTGTTCACTAAATCGCAGGTTTTGCCACTGATCTATATCCAGGGCTGCCAGAGCAGATGAACACAGAAAGATAAGTATAAAGAATCGTTTCATTTTGGTCTCCTTTGTTTTTGATAAACTAAATAGGGGAGAGTCTGATGTCAAGAAAAAATCAGACTCTCCCCAAAAAGCTGCTTCAGCCAGGGCTAACAGCATGCTCACCGGGATGGTGTTCTTAAAACATATATTTATCTTCTAATATGCAGCAGAGCATCAGGAACCGAAGATTCCCAGCAACACACCTGCTGCTACGGCTGAGCCAACCACTCCGGCCACATTCGGCCCCATGGCATGCATCAGCAGATAGTTTGACTTATCGTATTGCTGTCCCACCACCTGCACCACCCGTGCAGAAGCTGGCACTGCGGATACTCCGGCCGCTCCGATCAAGGGATTGATCTTGGTTTTGAGAAAGAGGTTCATGATCTTGGCAAAGAGCACTCCGGTGGCGGTTGCCACGCAGAAAGACGCCGCTCCCAAGATGAAGATCTTGATCGTGGATGGAGTAAGGAATACATCCGCCGTGGTTTTGGCACCCACAGTGAGCCCGATCAATACGGTAACTATATCTATTAAAGCAGTTCGGGCAGTGCCGGCCAGGCGCTCGGTGACTCCGCTTTCTTTGAGCAGATTGCCCAAAAACAGCATAGCCAGAAGCACTACAGAACCGGGTGCGATAAAGGAAGTAACGATGAAGGCAATGATGGGGAAGAAGATCTTCTCTTTTTTGGATACCACGCGCAGAGCTTTCATCTTGATCACACGCTCTTTCTTGGTAGTGAGCAGCCGCATAATCGGCGGTTGAATCACCGGCACCAGAGCCATGTATGAATAAGCCGCGAGAGCTATCGAACCCAGAAGATGGGGTGCCATCTTGGAGGCTAAGAAGATCGAGGTAGGCCCATCCGCTCCACCGATGATGCCGATGGCGGCAGATTCCATGATGTTGAATCCCAAAAGGATAGAGCCCATGAAAGTAGCGAATATGCCAAATTGTGCGGCAGCTCCCAAAAGGATCAGCCGCGGATTGGCGATCAAGGCGGAAAAGTCCGTCATGGCTCCCACACCCAGGAAGATCAGCGAAGGATAAATCCCTTTGCTTACTCCAAAATACAGGTAGGAGAGCACAGAACCTTCTGTGGCCACTCCCAGGCCCTGAGCTGCCACGCCGGGGATATTCCCCACTATCATGCCAAAGCCAATCGGGACCAGGAGCAGGGGTTCAAATTCTTTGCTGATGCCCAGATACACAAAGAAGGCACCCGCCAGGATCATGGCTATGCTACCCCATTCAATATTCAGAAAACCGGTAGTCTGGATGAATTGCATGAGTTCTTGCATGCCTTATCCCTCCAGCTCTATCAGAGGATCACCTTCCTGAACGTTGTCGCCTCTGCTTACATATATTTTCTTAACTTTTCCTTTAGATTCAAAATGGATGTCGCTCTCCATCTTCATTGCTTCCAGGATCACGGCTACATCGCCTTCATGCACCGCCTGACCTACATTTACCGATACGTCTATGATGCTGCCGGGGATCGGCGCTCTGAGCACCAGATCACTGCTTTTTGCTACGGGTGCAGCTGTAGGCTGTATGCTCTGGATACTTTGCACCTTCGAGGCCTTGGGGGGCCGTTTCGGAGAGCTTGTATCTTCTATGGATTCGAGGATCATGATGACGTCGTCTTCCTGTACCAGAGAGCGCTCTTTGACTAAGATCCTGGCTATCCTGGCATCCACCGGAGAGGCGATCTCGGATTCCATCTTCATAGCCTCGATGATCAATATGGCCTGACCTTCTACTACCAAGTCGCCTTCCTTTACCGGGATGGAGACTATCACGCCGGGCAGCGGAGCCCGCACTTCGCCGGAGCTCATATCCACTCCGCTGGAAAAAGAAGGAGCCATAGGCACAGATTTGTCCCGTCTTTCCAGTTTAGGCACCTCGCTGCTATGGTCTTGCTCGATTTGGATGAGGTAGTCGTGCCCGTTTATATTTATTTTGGCATGGGAGCTGGAGTATTCCACCACGCTGGCTTCATAACGCTCTCCATTTATGATCAATTTATAGGTCTTCATTATTTACTCCTTGGTGGATTCATTTCACGATTTGGCATGGTCATGATGGCACTGGCACGCCATTGATTGATAGGGGTTCTGCGGAAAGTAAGCACCATCTTGCGGCGGTCTTCCAATTCCATTTGATGTATATGCAGCGCAGTGATTGCTGCAACGATCACACTTCTATCCAGGTTTTTGGGAGCGCTCTTCACCTGTCCATCGCTGCTCAGGCTGATGACCCGGGCCTGTTTCTTTTCCCGGTTCAGATGTACCAATTGGCTGATGATAATGCTGGTCAGCACCAGCGCTGTGAAGACTACCAGCATGCCCACCAGGGTCACCGATGAGCCATATAGCACGATGTCTTCAGTGAATTTATCATGAGTGCGCTTGATGGTGTCCAGCTCTATACCCAAAGCCTGAATCGAGGTATCATCCCAGGATTTATCCAGAGGATCGGGATTGCCCAGCATAGCCTTGAGTTTCTTGATGGGGATGCTCAGGCTAACGGCGATTTCAGACACCGTATTCAGCTCGTTGAAGCCATACAGCAGGGTTTGCTGTGCCAATAGTGCCCGATAGGGTGTGATCTCCAGCTTCCTTAGCGTCATGGTATCCAGAACCATATTTGCCGGTTCCAGGCCCAGGGCGGCTTTCCAGGCAGAAAGATTCTCGATATTAAGCTTCCCGGCTACGTAAACCAGGGTATTGGCATCCGTAAACGAGTATTCAGACAGGATTTCCCGCTCCCGTTCACGTACCAGAGTAAGTGAATCCGGGACTGCCTGAGCTTTTGCATCTCCATTCGTAGGAGAGCTTTGCGCTTTATCAGCATTCTGAGCCGGCAGCAAAAGCGGAATTATCAAGAGGGCAAGACAAAGTATTTTTCGCATTGTATTGCCTTTACAAAGGGATGTTGCCATGTTTGCGGGGAGGAATGCTGTCTTTCTTGTTGGCCAGCATTTCCAGAGCCCGAATCAAACGGAAACGGGTGGTAGAGGGCTCGATGATGTCGTCCACATAGCCTCTTTCGGCATCGCGTTATGGTTTTGAGAATTTATCCCGATATTCGGCTTCGCGGTCTTTTAGCACCTGCTTGGGATTATCGCTGGCTTTGGCTTCCTTGCGGAAGATCACTTCCACCGCACCTTGGGGGCCCATCACCGCGATCTCAGCAGAAGGCCAGGCATAGACCAGGTCTGCCCTCATGTGACGGCTGTTCATCACACAATATGCACCGCCATAAGCTTTTCTGAGTATCACCGTGATCTTGGGCACGGTAGCTTCGGCAAAGGCATACAGCAGTTTAGCGCCATTGCGGATGATGCCATTGTGCTCTTGAGAAGTGCCGGGCAGGAATCCGGGCACATCTTCCAGGACCACCAGCGGGATATTGAAGGCATCGCAAAAGCGTACAAATCTTGCCGCTTTGATCGATGCATCTATATCCAATACTCCGGCCAATATCCTGGGCTGATTTGCCACCACACCCACAGAATGGCTATTCAGACGGCCAAAGCCGACCACGATGTTCTGGGCGAAATTGCCCATCACCTGTAAAAACTCGCCATCATCCATGATCGAATAGACCACGTCCAGGATGTCATATGGCTTGTTTGGGCTATCGGGGATAACGTCGTTTAGCTCCGGACAGGCCCTGGTTACGGGATCCGGACTGGGATAGATGGGAGGGTCTTCCATATTGTTGCTGGGCAGATATGAAAGCAGAGCTTTGATGAGCATCATAGTCTCTTCTTCGCTATCGGTCATAAAGTGTGCCACTCCGCTTTTGCTGGCATGAATCTTGGCGCCACCCAGTTCTTTGATGCTGACGTCTTCATTGAGCACGGTTTTGAGCACTTTGGGTCCGGTTACAAACATATAGCTCTTTTCTTTTTCCATCACCACAAAGTCTGTAATGGCAGGAGAATATACCGCTCCGCCGGCGCAGGGTCCCAAGATCGCCGAGATCTGCGGAATCACCCCGCTGGACATCACGTTCCGCCAAAAGATTTCTGCATAGCCGGCCAGAGCGTCCACGCCTTCCTGGATGCGGGCTCCACCCGAATCGTTCAGGCCGATCAGCGGACGGCCGTTTTTGAGCGCCATATCCATGACCTTACAGATTTTCTCGGCATGGGTCTTGGATAGCGAGCCGCCAAACACGGTGAAATCCTGAGCATAGATATAAACCACCCGCCCATTTATGGTAGCAGAGCCGGTAACCACTCCATCACCGTCATATACGTATTGTTCCATCCCAAAATTGTGGGATTGATGCCTCACAAAGAGGTCAAATTCTTCAAAGCTATCAGCATCTACCAAGAGTTTGATGCGCTCTCTGGCTGTGAGCTTGCCTTTGGCATGTTGCTCGCTGATGCGTTTCTCTCCACCGCCCAATCGGGCTTGTCCCTGACGTGCTTTAAGTTTGTCAAGAGCGTTCTTTGTCTCCATGTTCCTATATCCTCATTGTTATTTTTTTTATACTAATATCATTTAAGAACCACTTTTTCTAACTATCGAATTGAGTAAAGGGAAATCTTTGCTTTCCATTGAGATCAGCGGAAAGCCGTGATATAAGCCTTACGGTGCCTTCATCTAAAATTAAGATCAAAAAAAGCTTGACATAAATATAAGCCTCCTTAATAATGTAACTGTGAGTCGTATAGTTATCTGGACAGGCTGACGGCAGATGCACTGTCCGAGATAGTTTATCTTAAGGAATACCAAGCTTTATTTGGCGTTTTTCAGATTCCCGCAAGGCGGGGCTAAGGAGTATTGATTGGAAACAAGATTTTTTAGACCCGATCAGTCTTTACCAAACAGCTCACCCAGAGCTGAAGCTTCAAAAGCGCCTCTTCTTGCCAGACTCTTCCCCCAAATTTCACCACAATTCCTGTATTATCACGGACTCCACACTCTTTTCCCGGCACCCAGTATGCCTCACTTCATCGCACATGAACACGCAAAACGCGTGCCCGGCGAAGCTGTGCCCGTCCGCAATTCAGCACTCAAGATCAATATCAAACCGGGAGGCCTTCCCGAGCCTGGATCTTTCAGGCTGAGCGGGCAGAGGACCCCTATCGCTTAGTATCTATAAAAAACAACTCTGAAAAAGAGGAGACTATTATTATGAAAAAACTAATTATGTTCATGCTGGTACTGCTGGTATTTTCCGGCTTGGCTGCTGCTCAGCTTAAGTATTGGACCAGTGAAGTATATCTGCAAGGCATACCAAGGGAATATGACGATGGTGCGTTGTTGACAAAAGTTGCAACGGTGTTTACGCCCGTAGATGATTGCACTCTGGAAGGTGTTTACTTCCCCTTTTATGGGCCAGGAGCTGCAGGGCAAGGCAATGTGTTTATCGCGATCTACCCTGTGGATACAGAAGGTCTGCCAAATATGGGTGGATTGCCCATGGCCTCGGCCACCGTGCGATACGAAGACCTGGTCAACTGGGCAACGGCACCGATCGGCGAAGACTACAACTATGTTGACTTCTCCGCTACCGGGCTAAGCTTCGGACCCACCGGTACTCACGGCAGCGCTTTTGCCATGGTGATGTCATGTCCGAATGGCCTTCTGCCAAATATAAAGACTGCTACCATGCACGACGAAACTGTCACCGGCAATAGCTACAACTACTTAACAGTTGTAGAACCGGTAGGTTGGGATCTGTGGTACGATTACTGCTTCACGGCTGAAGTCACCTACGCGGGTGATTTGATTGACGTGGCTGCCAGTTCGATCACGTTTTCCGGCGATTTCTTCCTCGCCCCCGGCGAAGTCATCAATTATGAAGCCGAAGTTATGAACAACAGTATGGATAACACAGGAGGACCAATTCCCGTAACTGATGTCGATGTAACGATTGCCTTGCGTGATTTGACGGACGATACCATTCTGTGGTCTGATCTTCAAACTGTGAACCTTGCTGCTGAAGAAACAATGCACATCAATACTTTTGCAGATTGTACTCTGCCTGCAGTAGGAGGAAGGTATTATCTCCAGCTTCAGGTTTGGCATGATAGCGATATCACTCTCACTAACAATAACTTGTATCTGCAACAAGATGTGCCGGATCTCACCTTGGAAGACGAACTGGCCTATGATAACGGTAGTGGCAGTATGGCTCACGCCTTCTACGATGCTGGAACCGGGTGGGCAAATGCCTTTTGGTACAATGCCCAACCCCTGAAGATCACCGAAGTCAGCTTCGAAATGCGGGACGATACATGGCCCGTCGGTGCTTTGGGCAACCTTAGCTACGCTATATATCCTGATGACGGAACCGGATATCCGGATATGGCTAATCCCCTGGAACCCATCACCCAAACCGCCTGCACGCTGGGAGAGTGGAATACTTTTGATGTTTCCGCTTATAATATCAATATCCCGGCCGGCGAAACCTTCTATGTCTCCTACTTCCAGGTGGGTGATTACGAGGCTGGCGCTCCCGGACTGATGGGCGACCAAAGCCAACCCATATCAAGCTGGGCTACTTCCTATGTCTATTATTACGATGATGACCTGCTTGAATGGGTATGGGAAACCCCCAATGCCACCGACGAAGATATGTGCATCAGATGCACCGTAGAGCTTGGAGAAGCTGGCATCGAAGCTCCCATCATCTCCATCATGCTGGACGGCATCTATCCCACCGTCACCTGGGAAGAAGTTCCCGGCGCACTCAGCTATACCGTCTATGGTTCAAATGACCCGGAAGCTGCTGTGCCCTGGACTCTGATCGAAACAAATATCCAGGACCTCGGTTATGCCTATGAGGGCCCCGATCCTTTCAAGTTCTTCTATGTGATCGCCTCTACCGAGATCGCCAGCAGAGAAATGCTGATCAGCCCCCAAAAGATAAGCACCAAGCCTGAGATTACCCACATGAAAAAGTCTGAGCCACGCTCACTTCGTAAACTACGGTTCGCTTCCGATAAGGTAGATTAACTAATAGCTGAACTGCGGGAGGATATTCCTTTCGCATTGATATCAAACCCCCGCGGAGTTCCGCGGGGGTTTTTTTTGGAGGGAGATAGGAGGGTTAGATGGTTGAGAAGTTTAAGGCGATTTTTCGTAGCCATATGTAACGATGGCTATGAGTTAGCATATCCGCGACGTCTATGTATCAGCATATCCGCGATGTCTATGTATCAGCATATCCGCGATGGCTATGTATCAGCATATCCGCGATCTATCTATGCTATAAAGACTTTAGGTGCCGGTTTTAACCGGCACACCCCGGAGCGGCTATCCGGCCAAGACTTTTTCCTGGCCTTTTAAGGCCAGGCACACGTACTGTATGTTCACATTTACGATAGATTGTACAAGCGCACATCGAGTCCAGAATTCATCTGAATGTATAGGGGGAGAGGGTTGAGAAGGTTTTTCGTGGCCAAATCAAGATTATATCCGGGTATAGAGATATCGCTGCGGGTGCCCCGCCTTCAAAGGCGAGGGAAAAGTCTTATCGCAAGTGTCAGCCCTTCGTGAATGACGGCTAAAGCCGCCAGCTAAAGTCTTTTAGGGGAGATTGCAGATATGGATGTTCCTTCACTGGGACTCATTGGGATGTTCGTCTTCACGGAAGAGCTATCTGAAATGCCGTCCCGCTGAGACTCATTGGGGTGTTCGTCTTCACGGGGGACTATCTGAAATGCCGTCCCGCTGGGACTCATTGGGATGTT
>JALNWR010000083.1 GCA_023230795.1 Candidatus Cloacimonadota bacterium | reverse complement strand
GGATTATTATGTAAAAAGCCCCTGTATCAATAGTGGCTGTTCGGTAATCAACGGTGAAATCCAAACCGATCCCGACGGCACCCCTCCGGATATCGGAGCGATCTACTATCCGCATCATCATCGAGTATATTTCGATAGTTTCAGTCCGTCGAATATATACTGGCTATCATTCCCGGTGCTGGATGACCGAACTAACACCGACGGGGTTTATTGGAATGAACTTGGGTTTATGTTTGCCTCTAATATGATCATTCCGGACCCATTATTGGAGCAGATCCGGTGGAGCTATGATGGGGAATCGCCAATTATGGACTATCATGAAGATATGTTGTATTGGAACAACAGCTCTAATAGAGTTGCCCAGCCCAAGGGCTACAAAGTACAATTTGCACGGGGCATTCATCCAACTCCGGTGCTTATAAATGGTTTTAGAGCAAATCCACGTACGACACCGGTTAGTTGGGTGGTGTCCGTAAATGTAAATGGACAGATGCAGCCTTTTGAGAATTGGGTTGGTTATTTTGGTGACATAGGCATGTCAAGTAGAACGGTTAGGGCAGGAGATGCTTTATCAGGCTATTTACCCGGCAGCCACCGCTTTAAGTATTTGGATTATGTGCACACCATAAAGACTCGAACTTGGGGTACATGCAGGATCAGCGAAGAATTTGGCAGTCCGTGGATTGTTGATCCGAACACTTATACCTTCTCTGATGGTGATATGGTTGCTTTGACGCTACTGCCTGATGCTCCACAGGAAATGTATTGGAAAGCACGCTTGGACTCTGCTCAACCCACGGAAAGACCCGTGCCCACAGCCTTTGTGTATGAAGAAAAGCTGGATTACACTCCGGTGTTCTTGGAATTCGATCCGCAAAACATGCCCGAAGAAGTTGGCCTCTATGTGAATGGAGTGTGCCAAGGGGCGGCAGTGGTGGACAGCACCATCATGGATATCTGTCTTTACCGGGATGATGCCAAGAATGCTGGCGAACTGGAGATAGTGTTCTATCAGGAGGGTAAGGGCATGAAGGCAGCCCAAAGCTGGAAAGTGTATAATGCGGAAAGCATGGTGTTTGAGGATGCTACGCTGAATACAAATGAGATCGATAGATACGCCTATATATCTTTCCTTCACAAGACCGGAGATAGTCCGGTTCCTCTGGTGACCCGGATGCAGCCCAACTATCCCAATCCCTTCAATCCTAGTACCAATATCTCCTTTGTTCTCGCCAGCGATATGTCTGTGCGGCTGGAAATATACAATGTCCGTGGTCAAAAGGTGAAAACGCTGTGTAATTCCGAGCTTACCAAAGGGAAACATACACTTGAGTGGAACGGAAAGGACGATCAGGACCGCCAGGTGGCTTCAGGGATATATTTCTCCCGGCTCAATAGTCCCGAAGGCAATTTTGTGCACAAAATGATGTTAATGAAATGAAGCTTAAACCACAGTTAATCGGAGAATACCAGGGCACTTCCCCGCGTATTCCCCAAAGTATCACCACCCTCCGCTTGCCTTTAAAGGTGAGCGGAGGGATATTTAACTATGCGATGCTGCGAGCAGCTATTCTGACAATTGTGCTGCTTGCGGCTGGCATCAGGATTTATGCCGTCACCCTAAGCGTAGCCCTGGATGGCTCGCAAGCCTTCACCGTAATCCAGGAGGCTATCAATGCCTCGGCCCATAGCGATACCGTATTGGTCTATCCGGGTAGATACTATGAGAATGTGAGATTCAATGGCAAGAATATCACTCTTGCCAGCCTGGAACTGCTTACTGGAAACCGGGATTACGTTTATTCTACGATAATTGACGGGAATCAGAATGGAGCAGTTATCACAGCAAACAACTCAGAATCCCACATACATATTCAAGGATTCACTGTGATCAATGGTACCGGCTATTACGATACTTTCTTAGCATGCACTTTTGGAGGTGGAGTAGCAATGTTCGGTATGACAGGTCAGAGGAAAGCATCTATTGTAAATTGCGACATTACAAGTAATATGGCAACCAATGGCGGAGGTCTCAGCGGAAGTGCGATAAATCTATACCTAAGCGGCGTATCAATTCACAGTAACATCGCTTCTTCCGGCGGAGGCATTTGGTTTTATGGATTGCACCCACAACCTTACAATGCTAATTTTGACCCAGTTAATCGTTGCAGCATTTACAGCAATTACGCTGCGTTTGGTAGTGATTTGTATTTTTACAATGTGAACTCCGTGCATGTGGTGGTGGATACCTTCACGGTAGCGAATCCTTGGAACTTCTACGCTACAGCCATTGCCAGCAATCCCAATATCTCCAATCCCTATACCTTTGATATCTTGAACACCGTGCATGAGGAGGTAAATCACGATCTTTATGTGGCACCCTGGGGTGATGATGCCCATAGCGGCCTCAGCCCCGCAGAGCCCATGCAGAGCATTTTTATGGCAATGTATCGCATCGCTTCCGACAGTGAAAATCCTAAATCTGTGCACGTGGCAGATGGGCGCTATTCCTCTTCGCTGAACGGACAGCTATTCCCCATAACTATCAAAAGCCATACCCGCTTGATTGGAGAATCCATAGAGGGGACTATCCTTGATGCCGAAGATGAACATAATTTCTTAACTGTCTCACCTGGTAGCTCAAGCTGGAAATTGCAGAAGTTTTCTTTCGTGAATGGGAAGAGTGGTATGGCCTTTAATCGATCTGCTGATTTTACGTTAGAAGATATTGTGATGCACAGGATTGGAAATAGCCGATCGCCGTCAGGCATTGGTTCTGCTTACACCCGATGTTCAATTGAAATTACGAATTTAACTATAAAGGATATCCGATCCTCAGGGAGGGTAGAGGTATTAAGAAATCTCCAGGCTTCAGGATCACTTAAGCTAAAGAATGTTGATATTTCCGGTAGCGAAGCTCCAGAGACGAGAGCCATCACAATGTCCTCTATCGACGAGTGTGATATCCTCATTGATGGCTTGGAAGTTCACAATAATAGAAGTACTACATCCGATATGTTCGCCTTTAATTCCATGTTCCAGATCTCGCCATTTGAAAACTACGGCAGCCGCTTGCGCATTGAGATAAAGAACTCCGCATTCTATGATAACTATCAGGGTACCAACAATCACATGGCAATGGCAAGGTCCCTGAATGACACGCTGTTTATCTCCAATTGCACCTTTGCCGGCAATAGCGGCGGAACTGCAGTACTTGCCGTGCAGGGGACAAACGTGCTGACCAACAACATCTTTTACAATCCGGCTATGACTACGCAGATCCTGATTCCAGATTACATTTCATCCGGCATCTACAGCCCCACTACTCTAATCAACAACAACATTCTGGGTGGACCGGCCGGGGTCTATAGTGCCACGTTTCAGAACCCCGTTTACTGGGGGGCTGGTAACACGGATTATGATCCTCTATTTGTGGGTGAGGGCAATCGTCCTTATACCCTGAGTCCGGTTTCACCGTTGATAGATGCCGGCTGGCAGGCGGCATCCGGAGTGATAGACAACAGTGTGGATGCAGCCGGCAATGAACGCTATTGGGATGGAGATGGGGATGGCGTCACGGTGATCGACGTGGGAGCCTATGAATATCAGCCGATCTACGCACCGTTGAATCTTGTAGGCGAGCTCAGCGGTCAGCAGATCGATCTATCCTGGCAAATGCCGCTGATGGATCGAGGGCTATCGGGCTTTCGCATCTATCGCAATGGCGCAGCTTATGTCGATATACCCGATCCCTCCGCCGCTCATTTTCGGGATTACAGTGCGGTAAATGACACCCTGACTTACTACGTGGTAGCCCTTTATGGCAATGTGGAATCCGCCACTTCAAATGCGGTGACGGTGATCATCGACAGTGTGGCAAATGCGGATGAGCTGGCGGTGCCGATATCCGGCAGCATCTGTGTGGCCCCCAATCCCTTCCGGGATATAGCAGTGATCAGCTATGAGCTCTTTGCAAAGAGCGAGATCGAGCTGAAGATATTTAACGTCAGGGGGCAATTGGTGAGAAAACTATTCAAGGGAACCCAGGCCAAGGGAGAGCAGGTATTGGCCTGGGAGGGCTGTACCGATGATGCCCGACATCTGCCCTCGGGAGTGTATCTGCTGCGTATTACCGTGGATGGTGCCGCCAGGAAGCCGCTGCGGATACTCAAGCTGTAAGCAAAGTATGCTGTTGTCCGCTTAAGCCCCGGCGAGACGGGATATATTAGCTAGCAAAGCGATTCACATGAAAGCTCGCTCGGCATCCCAGTCAGCTCAGCCGAGCCAGGCTTTCATTCACGACCCCAGGAAGTGGATTTCATGTGAGTTCAGATAGCATGCCTTGTCTAGAGCCTTCTCAAGCTTTCTTCAAAAATGGGGGAATGCCTGGTATTTAATTACTTGACAGAATCAGGGCTTTTTAACTGCTTCGCAGCAAAGATCAGGGAGTAATAAATGAAGAAATCTAAATCTGAAAAGCTGGAACGCAGCATGCGCTATGTGTTCATCATACTATCGGCAATGGCGGTAGTTTACAATTTGTTTTCGCAACAATGGGAAGTGCTTTTCTCGGCCATACTCACCCTTATTCTGTTTATACTGCCCTCGGTTTTGATCAAACGCGCGAAGATCAAGATTCCCGCCATATTTCAGATTATAGTCTTGCTTTTTATCTTTGCTTCCATGTATTTGGGCGAGGTCCATCATTATTTTTACCGTTACCACTGGTGGGATACCATGCTGCATGCAAACTCTGCCATCCTGCTGGCTTATATCGGTTTTCTTTTAATTTATACTCTAAACCGGGATAAGCGTATGTATGTGCATCTGAGTCCTCTGTTCATGGCCTTATTCAGTTTTTGTTTTGCTTTGTCTGTGGGCTGTCTTTGGGAGATATTTGAATTTGGTGTGGATGCCATCTTGGGTGTAAACATGCAAAAAGCCCGGAATCTGGAAGAGGTCTATGGCGTATTCGATACCCGTCTGGGAGTGATAGATACCATGCGAGACCTCATTGTGGACGCCATCGGAGCACTGCTGGTATCCGTAGTCGGATTTATTCATATGACTGTCCGCAAGAATAAAGATTCCACATTTTGGTCTCTGCACAAGCAGTTCATCGAAGAAAATCCCGATTTGTTTGATAAATAGGATTTCAGGGCTGTTTTTCTATAGCTAAAATACTTTGCTGACCAGTATCTTAGACTATTATTAGATTAGAATTAGCTTGCTTTTTACTGCCCACTCTATATCATATCTATCAGATAGATATTAGAGGTATAAAATGCAATTACAAATAGGAATAGACGGTATGCACTGCGCTTCTTGCAGTGCTAATGTGGAGAAAAGCGTTTCCGCCCTCCCCGGAGTAAGCAAGGCGCATGTGAACCTGGCTTTGGAAGAGGCTATGGTGGAGTTTGACGAACGCAAGGTAGATGAAGATAAAATCTACAAAAGCATCACAGCCTTGGGGTTTAAGGTGCGCGAGAGCCTGCATCTGGGAGAAGACGAGCAGATCGCAAAGATGCACATTGCCAGAAGGCACATGACTTTTAGCTGGATAATCACCGGTATCGTCATGGTTTTGATGATCCCGCACATGTTTTTCGCTGCGCGGATTTTTCCTTATCAGATCGATGCCTGGTTGATGTTTACTCTCTCTTTAGTAGCAATGATTTTTCCCGCTCGCGAAGTCTATACTTCAGCCTGGAGCTCTCTGATCTCCCGCACGGCGAATATGGAAGTGCTGATCGCTATGGGAACCATCGCCTCGATGCTGGTTACTCCTTTGTCGCTGGTGGTGAAAGAAATCTCCGCTCATGAATTTGCCGGCATCGCTGCCATGATCATCTCTTTTTACCTCACCGGCCGCTATCTGGAAAGCAAGGCCCGCGGCAAAGCGTCTGAAGCTTTGCGTAAATTGGTTTCTTTGGGGGCTAAGACGGCTTTACTGCTCGTGGACGGCGAGGAGGTAGAGACGCCTATTCACAAGATCAAAAGCGGTGATGTCTTCATCGTAAAACCAGGGGCAAAAGTACCAACCGATGGTGTGATAGTAAGCGGCACCAGCTCTTTAGATGAATCCATCGCCACCGGAGAATCCATGCCCGTTACCCGCTCTGAAGGCGATTCCGTCTTGGGTGCCACTATCAATCTGGAAGGCTATTTTCAGGCCAAAGCTACCAAGGTGGGCAGCGAGACATTCCTGGCCCAGGTGATCAAGATGGTGAGAGAGGCTCAGCATTCCAAGGTGCCCATCCAGCTTTTGGCTGATAAAATCACCGCGATCTTTGTGCCCGTAATCATAGTTCTGGCAGCTTTGGTTTTTTTCTCCTGGCTGATCTTCCCTGGCTTCATGGCTTCAGTGGCGGCTTTTATCACCACCTTCATCCCGCTATCTTTGCCTGCAGAAGGACTGGCAGCAGCGCTGATGGCCACCATCGCTACCTTGGTGATAGCCTGTCCCTGCGCACTTGGTTTGGCCACTCCTACCGCTTTGATGGTGGGCTCCGGCATCGGGGCCACGAATGGCATCCTGATTCGCAGCGGAGAAGCTTTGCAGCGCATGAAAGATGTGGATACCGTGCTTTTTGATAAAACCGGAACTCTCACCCACGGCAAGCCGAAGCTGCTCAAAATCAAAAGTTTGAAAGGAACGGATGATGGGAATCTGAGTCTGGCACTCAGCCTGGAATCATCCAGCGAGCATCCCCTGGCTCTGGCTATCAAAAACGCTGCTCAGGTCAGTGCCATCAAAGCTCTACCCACTCAGGATTTCCTGTCCAGTGCAGGACGCGGCATCAGTGCCAAGATCGAAGGAAAAGAGTATATGATGGGCAGTTTGAATTGGATGGGTGAAATGGGACTTACCGTCCCAGACATCCCTGCCGATCAGGAATTGGCCTATGCCAGCAAGGTATATCTGGCCGATAGCGCAGAGGTTTTGGCTGCGTTCTATGTGGCCGATACCATCAAAGATGAAGCGTCTGAGATTGTGCAAGTCTTGCACAAACAGGGATTGAAGCTCATTATGATGAGCGGTGACAATCAGGAAACCGCAGAGGCTATTGCCAAAAGCTGCGGCATCAGCGAGGTAATGGCCAGTGTGCTTCCCGCCGATAAAGCCCAAAAGGTCAAGGACTTGCAGGCAGAAGGCCGGGTGGTGGCTATGATCGGAGACGGGATCAACGATGCACCGGCGCTCAAGCAGGCAGATATCGGCATCGCTATGGGTATGGGCACGGACATCGCCATCGAAGCATCTGATATCACCATCTTGAGGGGCGATCTGAGGCTCATCCCCCTGGCTTTGAGGCTTTCGAAATTGACTTTTGCCAAGATTAGGCAAAACCTGTTTTGGGCTTTCTTTTACAACCTTGTCGCCATCCCACTGGCAGCTTTTGGGGTATTACATCCCGTTATCGCAGAGATGGCAATGGCGCTGAGTTCAGTGACCGTGGTCACCAATGCCAATCTTTTGAAACGCAAGTTTTAGAAACCCTTCAAACTCCCTAAGCAAAGAAAAAGGGCGTGATACTTCACGCCCTTTTCTATTAGATTACACTATAACAGGCCATCGCGTTTCAGCAAGGCATCTGCATCCAGCGGGCGGCCTCTGAAGGCTTCAAAGAGCTCTTCAGGGGGGAAGGCGTTGCCGCGGGACAGGATGTATTTACGGAAGCTTTGGGCAGTTTTCTGATCGAAAATCCCGTTTTCCGTAAATGCGCTCCAGGCGTCTGCATCCAGGGCTTCGGCCCATTTGTAAGAATAGTATCCGGCTGCATAGCCTCCGGCAAAGATATGCGCAAAGGCGCAGGACATATTGGTATCCGGCACCGGGGGCAAGAGCATAAAGCGTTTGTTGGATTCTCTTTCAAAGGCAGCCACGTCCTTGATTTCATCGGGATCGGTAAGATGCCAGTCAAAATCCAGATTAGCATAGCGCAGCTGGCCGATATTTGCAGTGGCGGCATTGAAGTTTCTGGCCGCGATCACTTTATCCAACAGTTCTTTGGGAAGCGGCTCGCCGGTTTTGTAATGGCGGGCAAAGAGATTCAGCGCTTCTTCTTCCAAAAGCCAGTTTTCCATGATCTGGCTGGGCAGTTCCACGAAATCCCACAGCACGGAAGTGCCTGATAAGCCATGATAATAGCCATCTGCAAGCAGAGAGTGAAGGGCATGGCCAAATTCGTGGAACACCGTCCTGACTTCATCCATGCGCAGCAGCGAAGGGCTCTTATCCGTAGAGGGAGTAAGGCTGCCCACTATCATCACTTGCGGTCTCCACATACCATCGGCATACATGCCCTGGCCGTGCAAAGAGGTCTTCCAGGCGCCGCCGCGTTTGGTATCCCGAGGAAAGAGATCTATATAGAGCAGGCCCAGATAGCTGCCATCGCTGTCATGGGCTTCCCAGGTAGTTACATCTTCATGATACACAGGCACATCGTGCACCTGTTTCATGGTGACGCCATAGAGCTTATTCACCACTGTAAAGAGGCCGTCGATCACATTTTCAACCTTGAACCAGGGTCTGAGCTCTTCGGGATCAAAGGCAAAGAGCTTTTCTTTGAGTTTATTGCTGTAATAACCCCAATCCCAGCTTTGCATTTCGTCTATGCCATCCAGCTCTTTGGCCAGTTTGGCTACGGCATCACGCTCCTTTTCGGCTGCGGGATAGGCCACTTCATAGATGCGGTCCAAAAAGTCGCGGGCGGTCTGCACAGAGCCGGCCATGCGATCTTCCAATACATAGTCTGCATGATTGGCATATCCCAAAAGCAGGGCGCGCTCTTTTCTGAGTTCCAGAATGCGCTTGATCAATTCCTGGTTGTCCCATTCGTCATTGAAAGCGCGGGAGGTATAGGCAGTGGAAACCTGGCGGCGGATTTCTCTGTTCTTGCAATAAGTGAGCAGCGGGGTAACGCTGGAGGGTTGTAAGCTGAAGCACCAGCCGCCTTCCTTGCCTTTCTTTTTGGCCAGGAATGCTGCTGCTTCCAAAGCGCCTTCCGGCACGCCTTCCACGTCTTTGGGGTCTGTGATATGCAGCTCAAAGGCATTTGTGGCATTGAGCACATTGTCGCTAAAGCGGGGGGCCAGCTGGGCGCTCTCCATGGCAATTTCTGTAAAGCGTTTCTTGTCCTCATCCTTTAGCATAGCGCCGCCACGGATGAAGCTCTTGTATCTACGTTCGATCAAGCGATAGCGTTCTGCTTTTTTGAGTGCATCCTTATCACTAAGGTCTTTGGGGATGGCAGGTTTGGGCTTACCCTGAACTTCCGCTTCATACACCGCCTTGACTCTCTCAAAGATCTTGGGATCGGTGGCAATGCTGGAGCTGAATTCTGCCAGCATAGAAGAGATTTTGGGGGCTAAAGCCTTAAATTCGGCATCGGAATGTGCGCTTAAGAGGTTAAAATACACAGTGGAAGCATAATCCAATTCCACGGCGCCATTATCCATAGACAGGATGGTATTCTCGAAAGTGGGAGCTTCTGGATTGCTTTTCATGTCTTCGATCTCTGCTCTGGCAATCTTCAGGCTCTCTTCAATGGCTGGCATGAAGTGTTCCAGTTTGATTTCATCAAAGGGAATTGCCTTCAGGCGATGGGTGTTTTCCTTGCGTAATAAGGGGTTATCTTGCATCTTATCTCCTTTATGCTGTTAATATTAGTTTCCAGACAAGTTAATTCAGGATAGCTCTTTAGTCAATATCTTTTCTGTTTCGGGCAGATCATCTTGGCTGATAGGCCATTCATTCAGGGGTTTTGACTAATTCTGTCAGGATCGCTCTGGCGTGGACTTTAGCGCCTTCTCCCTGCTCGGCAACGGGGCCCACGCAGGCCGGGCATCCGGATTCACATTCGCAGTGGTCTATCTGTTCCAATGCTGCTTGAAATAATCTATCCTGTATCTCATAAAGTTTCTTGCAAAGGCCTATACCTCCGGGGATTTTGTCATAAAGGGCGATTACCGGCTCGGCATTGGCCAGCTTTGATTCCGGCTCATAGTGTAGCCCCAGGTCCTTGGGATCACACATCACAAAGAAGCCAGCGAGATTGCTCAGCAGATAGGCGAGGCCGGAGAGCCCGCTTTGGATGCGCACTTGCTGCTCAGCCAGACGATGGCAGCGGGGGCAGAGGGTGATGAGGTTTTCCGGTTGATTGGCCTCCTGGGCGGAGCTGAACTTCTTGAAGGGAATGCGGTGATGCACATCCCAAGCCCGGTCTGTTTCCAGGGCCTGGCAATTCATACAGCGATAGCCATCCCGCTGCCGGATTTGGGTAGTGATGCTCTTCCAATCTTTGCCATAAGCGTTCACATCGCTGTTCCACAGTCCCTGCTGGCGGATACTTTCGATCATCGCCGGCGAAAAGGAGAGCCACCAGGCCATGGTATCAAGTTCCTGCATAGGCAAATCCAAACCCTGAGCGCCCAGGACCTCCATGCTGCCAAAGCGGATCTTCTTGAATCCGATCACGCAAGATTGCACTATCACTCTGCCAAAATGCTTTTTCCCCCAGGGATATTCATGAATGCGCATCAGCTTGGTAATGATCATATCTGTCTCCCGCAAGGCCTGAGTGTAATAATCCGTCTGAATCTCCTCCAGTAGCACCAGCTTTTTTTCAAGATCGAGCTGCTTTACTATCCAGGTCTCTCCCAGATGCAGGTAGATGGCTTGGGGATGGGTCATCCACATGGCGCTCTGCTCATCCACATAGCCGATGCATTGACCTTCTGCCAGGATGGGTAGTTGATTGGAGGCGTTTCTCAGGGACACTTTTGCTGCGGGATACTCGCCCACCATGCCCAGATACTTGCTTCCCACCTTGCGAATGCGTCCTTCATCCAGCAATATCTGTAAATAACCGGAAAGCTCCACAAAGCTCATATTACCAAAGTCTTCTCCTTCTTTGAACGAGAGCTCGCTGATGGCGCAGAGCAGCTCTTTGAGCAGAATCTCGGTATTGTCGGGATCGATCAAAGCCTGCTCGGGATTGTTTCCCCAGAGGTATTCAGGATGCTGGCAGATGTATTGATCCAGCGGATAGCTGGCAGCCACGAGTATGGACAGAGCGGTGTTGCCCTTACGGCCGGCCCGCCCGGCTTCCTGACGCACTGCGGATATACTTCCGGGATAGGAATTTATGAGCGCCACATCCAGGCCGCCGATATCGATGCCCAGCTCCAGAGCATTGGTGCTGATGATCAGCTTCAGAGCGCCTTCGCGCAAGTTCTTTTCGATCTCGCGCCGGTCACTGGCCAGATAGCCGCT
>JALNWR010000082.1 GCA_023230795.1 Candidatus Cloacimonadota bacterium | reverse complement strand
TGTGGAAGATACCGGTACCAGGGGGATGGTGGGCAGACCCAGGCTCAAAAGCAGATTGTACAGCCCTTTGGAGGCAAAAAGAAACAGCACGATAGCCTCTGCAAACAGTGCGATCAAGGCGGTGATGGGAGAGAGACGAAACAGGTCTCTGCCCACAGTGCGCATGACTTTATGCGAATATGTGTAGATGCCCACCACGATGGAAAGAGCGCCCAATAAATAAAGCTGCTGCACTCCCTTGAACACAAAGTGGCTCCCTATGTAAATATCCTTGAAAGGGGAAACCGGCACGAATACACCCACTACATTAGCAATATTATTGGCGCCCAGAGAGTATGCACCAAAAGCTCCCACTATGGTCAAGCCATAGCGCACAATGAGGTCTTGCTTGAGCAGATGCAGTTTGGAGCGGTTTACAAATGGCCTTACCAGATGGAAAAGCAGGGCGGCGATGGTGGCGGAGAGCACAAAGGCTATCACCCAGGAAGCGGCGATGGTGAGGATGGAGCGGTAGTCTGTAAGCCTTCCGGAAAAGACGTTCCAGGCGATGATGGAGCCGACTATGGTTTGGGAAGTAGAGACCGGAATGCCGGTACGTACAATCAAGGTGATAGAAAGCGCTGCAGCCAGAGCTACTGTGAAAGCTCCGCCCATTGCATCTACCGAGCCCAATTTACCCAAAGTGGCGGAAGGTCCGCCGCCTTCAAAAACCGCTCCCAAAGTAATAAATACGGAAGCGATCAGAGCGGCTTTTTTGAAGGTTAACATGCGGGTCTCAATGGCCGGGCCAAAGATATTCCCAGTATCATTGGCTCCGAGAGACCAGCCTAAAAACAAGCCGCTGAGCAGGTAGAAGAAAAACATCTTGTCTTAGAGCTGCCTTTTGATGGTGTAAATAGCAAGCCGGTCGCATACATCCTGCGCGGCATCGGATATCTTTTCTATATGAATGGCAAAAAACCGCAATTGACTCTTGCGGGAAAGATTGATGTCCATGCCAAATATCTTGCGGCGCAGTTTTTCGCCGATCTGATCTGCCTCGCGTTCAAAGAAATATACTTTATGGATGTAATTGTTTACCGAAGACAGGTCCCGGAAAAAAGAGCGCACCGCAAATACGAGCTGCTCCACTGCAGCCACCGAAGCCTTAGTGGTCTGAATCCACAGGTCATCCAGGTCCTCAGGAATGTCCGGCATCTCGATGGAAAATTGCACCAGAGAATCCTTGATATTGTCGATCACCTCATCCGTGTTTTCCAGGATGGCCAGCACGTCTCCCCGATTTTCTGGAATCAGAGTCCGCTCATACAAAAATCGCTCAATGCTCACCCGCAGATCATCGGCACGGTGTTCCAGTTCTCTGATCTGAGTGAGGCGTTCTTCAAATTGATCGATGCGTCCGGCCAGATAATCCTGTATTGCCAGCTGGAAGGTGGTGGCGGAATCACTAACCATGTCCAAAAAATTATCGATTTGAGATTCCACAAATCTGGTAGTCTTGAGTAGCAGTGCCATATCTTTACCTAACCTGTTTAGTTCTTTTCTACAGTATAAGTGGGTGGGGATTTTTGTCAAGCAATTCTGCTTTCGGCAGGCATTCCCCCATTTTACGAGAGTCTGATTATGAACTGGTCGGTGTTTGCTATCTGAAATGCCGTCCCTACAGGACTCTATAATCTTGTGTAGCTGTAGTTTGCTATCTAAAATGCCGTCCCGATGGGACTCGGATTAGGAGGACATTAATGCTGGAATCATGAACCTTAACTGCCAAAAGTATAAACTGAAATACATAGGCATAGATGATAGCTAAGATACTATTATTAATTTCATTATCAAAAGAGTGACTCGATATTTTGGGGGAATGCCAGAATCTGAAAACAATGGATAGCAGGCGTCTCGCCTGCAGAGCACGGGACCTGCTCATATTTTCTTCCGTCTTCAGTTCTTACCGGACGAGGGGACGCAGCCAATCCAGCTCAGACCTACTCCATCAATAGCATCTTGCGCGTGCTGATGTAGTCTGCGCTCTGCATACGGTAAAAATAGATACCGCTGGCCAGCGGGTTGCCACGCTGGTCAAATGCGTCAAACACTATCCGGTAGCGTCCGGAAGGCTGCTCCTGATTTGCCAGAGTTCTTACCAGCTGGCCTTTGAGGTTATATATGTCCAGGCGAACCCATCCGGCCTCTTTCAGATCATAGCTAATGGTGGTGGTGGGGTTAAAGGGATTCGGATAGTTTGCATTCAGAGCTGTCACGGTGACCGGTAGTATTTCGTTTTCATTGGCTACAGATTCCAGGGTGAAATTCACGGTGGTATTTTGGTTTGGAGTTACTGTGATATTCTGAATGCTAAGTTCTTTATATCCTTCAGCAGAAGCGGTAAGGGTATAGACTCCGGCAGGAAGTGACATTGTGAAAGCTCCGGCGCTATTGGTAGTGGCAGAGTGTCCTTCTCCTGCAAAGACGGTAGCACCTGTAATTCCCTGGCCGTTTAGTTTGCGAACTATGCCCACGATGTTTCCGCTGATCATTTCTTTGACCATAGTATTTGAGAAAACGGGGACTGAGATCACGTCGGCCGTGTAGATGGATTTGATTGCCCATTTGTAGCTGCCGTTTTCCAGGGTATTCCAGCTTTGATCGCTAAAATTTGTATTACTGATGAGCTCATCGGTGAGCAAGCTCCAGCTGCTTTCGTTGGCTTCCTGTCCCTGGGTCAATCTCCAGACTTTGTAGCCTTGCAAAGCTCTGTTTGCAGAGCGGGCGCTGTTTGGGTCTGAGGCCGGCTCAAAGCTGATGCGGTCTGCGAAGTTACCGATGTAGATATTATCGATAAACCATTCAAACCACAGGCCGTCATCCGTAGGAGGGTCTTCGGCATGAAAGGCAAGCTGCATCTGCAAGCCGCCGTATTGTCTCAGGCTTATCGTGATGGGGTGTTCATAGTTGTGCAGGCCTTCGGGTTGAGCGGCGCCATCCCAAAGCACAGTCCAGGTGATTCCGCCGTTTGTGCTTACTTTTACATAGTAGTGGTCATTATTGGGCGATCCAAAATGCAGATAAGTCTCAAAGCTGATATGGGCATCAGGCGGGCAATTGAAGGAAGGCGTAATCAGCCATTCATCCTGATGATTGTAATCCCACCACAGGCCAGCTTGTTTGAGTCCTTCGGGAGGATTTACCTCGCCGGTTCCTACGCTGCTGATAGCAGCAAAACTACACCAGGTGGGAAATACTCCTATAGGATTGGCGTTTCCCTGGTTCGTGATTACCTGAGTCCAATCTGCAGGCGGGAAAATGCTGGATTCAAAGCCTTCGATGATTTCTATGGCACTGGGGTCAGGGGCGTTCCAGCTCAGATTGATAGCGTCATAACTGACGTTGAATTCAGCCTGTACTGAATTGGGTGCATAGGCTATTTCGGTGAGAGCGATATCGCCCATATTGTAATCCGTGCTGCCGACATCTATGCTGCCGCTGCGGCTGGTATATCCTGCCGCAAAGATCACGTATTCATAGCTTTGATCTGCAAATACTTCCGGGCTTGTAAAGCTGCCGTCGGCACCGCTACTCAGGCTATAATCCACATAACCATTCAGGCGGATATTGGCTCCGGCAATGCCGAGCCCTGTATCACTGGCCAAAATGATGCCGCTTACATTTACCTGAGGCATCAGCGGCATGGTAATATCTATGATCTGGGTCTCATCCTCTTCCAGGGTGAAATTCACGGTTTGGCTGATGTAAGTATGCTTGCTAAATCTTATTACATAATCATCTGGCAGCAGGTTTGCGATAAAAAACCCACCATTGGCATCTGTAGTGCTGGTAAGGTGACTGCCTGCTAACTCAAGCTCTACTCCGGATAGAGGCTCGCCGGCGCTATTGCTGACGGTTCCGGAAACATGCCCCACTCCTCCGGGAATCACTATAAAGCTCGTTTTGGGGAATATCCCAGTAGTTGTGCCATCGGGAGGCGATGCAGGATTATACACTGCGCCATCGCTGTGCGCCTCACGCGAGCGGTTTGCCCCTTGGGTCTGGCAAAAGAAATTATCGTTGGAGCTATACCACGACGTACTCATAGGGCGATAAGTCATCATTACCAGATTCCCCTCATCCACATACGGGTATGGTTCTGGGAAGATGATGTCAATTACATTCTCTCCAAAGGGAAAATTCACCGTGCCGTCAAAGACCTGGGTCAGCTGGGTAGAAGGAATCCAGCCTGCACTGAGATCGGTCTGAGTAGTGCTGCCCAGCCAGATTTTGACGGGCATGGCGCTTAGGTTTGAACTGAATTGATTGTAGAACCTAAGGCCCGTGATCATACCTATGAAGTTATTCATCTCGTCTGCAGTGTAGATGGTTTCAAAAAGTGAGTTTCTATAGTAGAAATCAAACGGTACGCGGGCAGTTTGGCTGCCATCTCCGATGGTGATTTCATTCACAACGTCTCCCATAAGTTGTATGGTATGGATAGTTCGGGTATCCTGGTTGTCCGTGATGCTCACTGTAGCGATATCTTCTCCCATAGCGTAGGGAGTGTAAGTGACAGTAAACACCGTAGATTCCGCAGTTTCCAGAGCCGCAGGAAGCGCTGGCAGATTGCTGAGCGTCATGGCGGGACTGCCGGTGATGCCGATATCATTGATCTCCAAAGTTCCACCTCCTACATTCATGATAGTGAAGCTCTGGCTACGACTGTCTCCCAGAGTGACATGGTCAAAGTAATGAAATTCAGGGTTCACCAAAAAGATCGGGTCACCGGTCACGGCAGCCATAATAAAACGCATATTGGCGCGGGCCGAACTTACGCTTCCCACAGTAGCTGTCTCAGCTTCATTGCTGTCACTTTGATAACGCAGGCAGCTGTCAAAATTAGTGCCGGTATAGTAAACAGAAGCATTTTGGGAATATTGGCCGGTAATCATAGAAGTCACTACATCCACTATGATGTTTGATGTTCCGTCCCAGGTAAAAGGAGTACTGAAAGTATGAGTATTCCAGCCCGTTACAGGAAGAAAGTTGTTATCGGAAAAGACCTGAGTGTAGTCTCCGGGTTCAAAAGTACCATTCAAAGCAATTTGATTTGTTTGCTTCAGCCTGATCCTGAAATTCGGCATAGCCGAACATGTATTTAGATCCTCTACGTTAAACGCCAGACTGTTTATCTGTCCTGCGCCACCGCCTAAAGCATTAAGCTCAGAGCTCAAGATCAGATACTGCTGGCGAAAATTCCTATACCAAGTTCCGTACGGCGTATGCGTGCCAGAGGCACTATTGCTTGTAGTGCCATCACCCAGGGTGATTTGAACTGAAAAGACTGATTCAACCAGTATCAGCAGCGTGCATATCAGTATAATTTTACAAGAAAGTCGAGTCATATTTATATCCTTTTTTGTGTTCTGCATTCTCTTCAGCAAAGCCCAATCTGAGCCCTGCTATAGCTTGCAGAGGCTTTGAGTAATCCAAAAATCAAATAGAAATTAAGGGTTTTATATAAGAGGCAGACACTCCTGATGCAACATAAATCCTGCCTCAATATAGAACAAAGATATTTTTATCATAAAATACGTCAAGCATTATTTCTCGCCTGAAGCATCTGGTGCTTAAGAAACTAACTGAGCCTTATGTATATACACTGCAAACGATAAACCGACAAGAAAAATGGCCTGAAAGGAGAGGAATGCTCCTGTTTATAGAAGTCATTTTTTTTAGGAACATAGCCTAGATCTTGAATCTGGCTTGAAAGAATTTAGCTGGCGGGGCACCCACAGCTATATCTTTGTTTTTATGATAAAGTTCGATTTGGCTACGAAAAGGATAGATGCCGGCTCAACCCATTTTTGCCGGTGTACCCATGATTAGATTTTTGGATTTTTACCTGCATTTTGTATCTCCCTTGGTACCGATTTATTTTATTTTACGGAATTGTCAGCACTCAATCTCTATCAGACATTCTCACATTTTACGAGAGTCTGATCGTGAACTGGTGGGTATTTGCTATCTAAAATTCCGTCCCGTTGGACACGAATCGTTGTGTGATATTGTTTTGCTATCTGAAATGCCGTCCCTACAGGACTCTATAACCATGTGTAGCTGTAGGTTACTGTCTAAAACGCCGTCCCTCGGATTGGAGGATATTAATGCTTTAATCATGAATCTTAACTGCCAAATGTATAAATTAAAATACATAGGCATAGATGATAGCTAAGATCTTATCATTAAGTTCATTATCAAAAGAGTGACTCGACATTTTGGGGGAATGCCAGTCAATCCCTATTGGCCACGTTGCTTGTGGACACACCTTAGCCTTCAATTTGATTTTCATTCGCTTTTAACTCGAGCTGACTCGAAGATACGAGTGGACTCGAGTTAAAAGCGAATTGGAAACAAGATGAAAGATAGAGTTGATAGGTTTCGTTTAAAGAATATTGATTTATTTTATCAGGCTGATACAGGCGATAAGACTTTTTCCCCGCCTTTCGGCGGGGAAAAACGCAGCTATATCTCCGTTTTAATGATCAAGCTTGATTTGGCGGCATACAAGGACGGATACTGCCTCAACCCTCTAAACCTTCTCAATCTTCTCATTCCTCGACATAATCTGTTGGGGTTCAATGTATAGTGCGCTTGTACAATCTATCCTATTATCAAAGATATAGCATGTTCAACGTTGTTTTCAGTATTGCTGGACAGACTGTTGCAGCCCAATTGCAAGCTGCATCCGCTATCAATTTATGTTGGGTAAATAATAAGATACAGCCAGGGTGAGATTTTGTAATATTGGATTATGGCTCGAAAACTGCAAGGCCAATTTTCATAAATAATTAAGGTAATTTGCTTCTGATAAAAAAAATAAACATTGACAAATTCACTGTATCAGAAATATAGGAGACCTAAAGATAGTTGACATTAACGAAACTGTGGAGACATGAGATAGCTTGTTCTTTCATGGACTATTAAGGGATGAGTAGAAGCACGAGAGCTCTATATTCTCCCATGTAACGTATCGATACAAATGTTAAAAAAAATAACTTATTTTACACCTGAACAAGGAGGATAGTGTGAAAAGAGTAACTTTGACCAAGATAACCCTAATGATAGTGATTATGCTGATGGGAGTCTGCTTTTTGCCGGCTCAGATAAGCAATTACTATTCTTTTTCTACCACCACAGAAGCCTATTCGGCAATTTCGGGTACCAATGTGCCCACCGCAATAGGTGATAACGTAATTTCTAATCCGGTAGATATCGGCTTTAATTTTGTCTATGGATTGAACACTTACAGTCAGATAAAGATCAGTTCTGACGGATACATTACTTTAGGAACAGAGCCTGGCTCGACCTCACATAATGCCTTAGGTTCTTTTACCTGCCCTGTGCTTGCCCCTCTTTGGGATGATACCTATCTGCAGGGCTCAGCTCAGTACCTTTTGGAAGGTACGGCTCCAAATCGCGTTTTCACGGTTCAATTTACGGGTGTAAAATGGCCAAGGAACTCTGTTACCAGTTTCCGTTACCAGGTAAAATTGCATGAAGACAGCACGATAGAATTTATCTACGGGACCGGAGTAGGAATGCCGGTTAACGCCAGCGCATCCATCGGCATCAATATGTTGCCCGGTGGGTACAACAATTTTTGCAGCGTGACTCCAGGCAATCCTGCTACCGCATCTTATACTGTGGAAAATTCATATATAAACACCTGGCCTGGTGCCGATACAAAGTATGTTTTTAGTGCTCCGGAGCAATTTGAAAACGATCTGGCAGCTCTTTCTATTACAGGCAACCAAACCCCCACAGCGGAAGTCAGCTACGACTACGAGGTCGCTGTTTTTAACAACGGCACAGCCACCCAGACAGCTTATAGCGTCAGCATTATGTCCGCAGATACCGTGTTGGCTACTGTGGCGGGCCCCGCAATCGCGCCGCTTTCCACTGTCAACGTAGCTATTCCCTTTACTCCGCCAGCGGCCGGAACTATGGAGATTATAGGGAAAGTGATCCTTGCAGCGGATGAGAATAGCTCAAACGACAGCACAGATCCTCTGAGCCTGAACGTACAGGAAGTTGGGGTCACCGTTCTCACTATTGGAGATGGTTCCGAATTGGCACGTAAGCCGATAGACCTTTCTTATCGTAACAGTATGTTTCAAACCATTTTCCCAGCCAGTGAGATTACAGTCAACGGCACTGTCACCAGTATTTCTTTTTACAATGACTTTGTGGCTGATTGTTCGAATATACATACCAAAATATGGCTTGGTACCACGACCCAGACCAGCTTGGCAAACGGCTGGATTCCTGCGTATCAGATGGTACAGGTATTTGATGGTAATATCACCTATCCCAGCGGTCAGAACGTTGTAAATATCGCCTGCAATACCACCACTCCATTTACATATTCGGGTGGAAACCTCGTTATGCTGGTCAGCCGCCCGATGGATGATGATTTTTACAGTTCCAACAATAAATTCTTCTGCCAGACTGTGGGAAGCAATCGTTCTCGCAATGCCTATTCTGATCTGAGCACTTACAATCCTAACAGCATGGGGACTGTGGGAACGGTCAGCGGTCAATTCCCCAAGACCAGCTTTTTTATAGAATCGGTTAATGTCGATCCTGTTTTTGGGGTGGACCCTCAAACTCACAATTTTGGTCAGGTCTTGATCAATGAAAGTGTCTCCCAGAGTTTTTCAGTGTATAATTCTGGAGGCGGTATCTTGAATGTCAGCAGTGTCAGTCTCAGCGGAAGTCCTTTTTTCGGAATCCAGAACCTTCCCACTTTGCCTGTAGCTTTGGGCAGTGGTCAAAGCATGACTTTCAGTGTGCAATATCTTCCCACTTCCGCAGGCAGCCATACGGGAACTATAAACATTACCGATGATTTGGCCAGACTTACTCATACCGTTAATTTGAGTGGAAACTGTATAGACCCTACCATCACCACAATACCTCACACACAAAATTTTGATACGGTGACGGTGCCCAACCTGCCTCGTGGCTGGCGGAAACTAACCACCGGAACCGGCACGGTAAGCACAGTGACAAATGCCCCTTACAGTGCGCCCAACAGCGTGCTGATGAACAATTCCAATAGCCCGCTGGGCCCCTTCCTGATTTCTCCTCCTATAGCTGCCGCTCATCCTGTGAACGAGCTTAAGCTCAAGTTCAGAGCAAAAGGTGCCTCAGGATTTGCCGTCAAGGTAGGTGTAATGACCAGTCCGCAGAATTCGGATAGCTTTACCGAGATAAAAAGTATAAATTTATCTTCCGAGTGGGCAGCATATTCAGTGGATTTAAGAAGCTATGCTGGAACCGGCAACTATATTGCTTTCAAACACAGCCAGGGTGGTAACAACCGTAATATCTATATTGATAATGTAGCGATCGAATCCTTGCTGCAAGATGATCTGGCGGCATTAAGCCTTACCGGAAACACCACTCCCAATGCGGGAACAAGCTATAATTATTCTGTCGAAATTTACAACTATGGCTTGAACGATCAAAGCGACTATCAGGTGAAGCTTTACAAGCAGGGTGGAGTGGAAATGGCCTCCGCTGCGGGGCCTGTTATCGTTGGTAACACTCAAGCTACGGTGATCATTCCCTGGACCCCTTCTACTACGGAAACCACCTTTATATATGCAAGGGTCGTATTAGATGGCGATGAAAATGCCAGCAATAACCAGAGCCCAAATCTTAATATCTCAGTGCAAGCATCAGAAACCACTTTGGTGGAAATCGGTTCCGGCAACGATTTTACTTACATGATGCCAGTGAACATGAATGCACTTAGCAGCTTATACGAAAATATCTACAGATATGATGAGATCAACTACTCTGGCCTCATCACCATAGTAAATTTCTACAATATGTTTACAAGCATTATCCCGCCCAAGCATACCCGGATATGGATGGGTTTGACAGATCAGCAAGAGCTTACGGAAGGATGGATTCCAGCCAGTGAGCTCAGCCTGGTTTTTGACGGGGACGTGCATTACCCCGCAGGCTCGAACACTATTTCCATACAGTTGCAAGAGCCTTTTACTCTGGCTCCCGGCTACAATCTCGTTATGATGGTACAGCGCCCTCAAGATACGGTTTCCTACACCTCATGGGAAAGCTTTTTGTGCCAAACCAGCAACAGAGCCCGTTCTCGAACTGCTTATAGCTCTATAGAGCTGGACCCGAATTATCCGCCTGTCGGCTCTTTTAGCGGACAATTCCCCAAAACCGGGTTTTACATTACTCCCGGCACCGCCGGCAGTCTGGCAGGTGTAGTATATAATGAAAATAACCAAGCTTTAGCGAATGCAACTGTAGCGATTCAAAACGGCCCCCAGACCACTACTAATGCGGATGGAGAATATTCTTTCCCGATTGCTTTTGCCAGTGATTATGCCGTTACCGCCAGTGCGATTGGTTACTATGATCAGACTCAGTATATTACCGTATTTACGGATTCCACATCTGTGCTGGATTTCACATTGACCCAGAGGCCTTCCGTAAGCGTAAGCGGCACTATATTTGCAAGCGACAATACGAGCGAAGGCCTGGCCGGTGCCTCCATTACCCTTAGCGGTTATGGAGAGCATCAAGCTGTGACCGATGCTGCAGGCATTTTTACAATCGATAATGTCTATGCAGATCATAGCTATACATACCTGGCCGAAGCTGAGGGCTTTGAGCCCAGTACCGGCAGCATAGATATCGCAGCGGTAGATTACAATATGGGGAATATTATCCTGAATGAAATCACCTATGTCCCCCATGATGTAACGGCTGCCGTGAGCGATGATTTTGCCAGTGCCGAAATCCAGTGGCAGGCTCCTGATCCCGATAGAGAAGACCGGGCCTTGTTGGGCTACAAAGTATGGAGACTTCAGAGTGGAGAGGAAGACGATGAAACAGCCTGGATCGAACTGACAGCGGACACTATTACCGGCCTAAGCTATACAGACACCGCCTGGAATACTTTGCCGCAAGGCTCATTCAAGTGGGCAGTAAAGGGAATTTATTCCAGTGACTTGATATCCGCCGCGGCTTTTTCAAACTCCTTGCAAACAACCGGTGTCCTTACAGGAACCGTGAGCAACCAGGAGATGGAGCCTCTGGCACAAGCCACGATCACTGTGGGAACACATTCCGCTACTACCGCAGCAGACGGCAGCTATACCTTGCGCCTGGCTGCGGGTAGCTATAGCGCGGTTTGCAGCCTGGAAGGTTATTATGATATTTCCCAGCACGACATCGAAATCGAGGTGGGCGAAACCACAGAGTTAGATTTCACCCTCATCCCTATAAGCAATACAGGCACACTTTTGGGAGTAGTAAAGAACCAAGACTCACTACCGGTTGTTGGCGCTACGATCACGGTCGATACCCATACCACC
>JALNWR010000081.1 GCA_023230795.1 Candidatus Cloacimonadota bacterium | reverse complement strand
GCCGTGCCTGCGGTATTCCAGATTGACTTTTACTACGTCAAAATCTGCATACACACCGGGCAGGATGTAGCCCGTGCCGCCATCTATCATATGGGCCATCTCGGTATAAACCCCATATTCGATCTTTTCATTTTTTACGATGGGATGAGTGTAGTCGAGGCTCCAAAACAGCACATTATCCTTTTTGTCAGGTTTTAACTCCGTGTACAAACTGTCCGGTAGGATATAATCCAGATTTGCATACTGATCCCGATCCGTATAAAGCGAAAATCCCAAGACGCCCTGATCCAGATACTTCAAAGTGGAATCAGGCAAAGGCTGAACGTGCGTACTAAAAGCCAGGATATGGTTTTTTCTCAGGTCGGAACTGAAAACCTGGAATTTCGGCTGCAGAAAAGTGTCCAAACTGCCGCCGATCAATAGCCCATTGTTCCTCAAATCCGGGTAAAAGTGCATATTGGAATAGTTTAGCATTACTAATCCATTACCCATAGAATAGTTTGGGAAACCGCCGATTTGAAAGAATAACGGATCGCCGGTCTCAGCATAGCGGAAGTAATAGATTTTATCCAGAATATCACCGATATTATCCCAGTCGCTTTCTTTCAAATGATAATCCGGGTCAAAGAGAAAATCCAGATCCACTCCCAAGCCGAACTTCTTGTACTTAAACTCTTGAATCAAACGCAATTGATAGTATTTTACCGAATCAATTTTCACCCTGCCTACCAAACTCGACACACTGTAATTTGTGCTTGTTTTCACATTGAAAGGCATATCCTGTGCTGCCAACAGCAGAGGGATAAATGCAAGAACTAAGTATAGTAATCCTCGTTTCATCTTTACATCCTATTAAACTCTTTTTTCTATATTTGGTAAATAACTATAATTGTCAAGCACAAAATCTGTTCAGGCATTCCTTTTTCCCGGAACCTGATGTAGATCTACTGGATTGCAGGCGTCCCGCCTGCAGAGCACGGTACCTGCTCTTTTTTTAAGGCCTCTTGCCTTACTGGACGCGAGACGCATCCAATCCAGCATGCATCCAAATCCAGCTATCAAGCCAATCCGGCAAGTAAACCAATCCGGCATTTGAAAAGCATCAGGCTTTCATTCCGGGTAACGTAGAAAGGCTTTCAGAAAAGTTCAAACCGGCTACGTTAATTTATATATTTACGATAGTTACGCCACTGGTTTGGAATTCAAACGGGGGTGCTTGAAAATGAACACCGCCGAATCGGAGTTCGGCGCCCCAACCGGCAGCTTCAGCAGCATCGGCATACTACTCTTCCTTATGCGATGTCCTCAATATGCCCTGTAAATAGGAGTATTTATTACTGCTATTTACACGTCATTTCCACGACATCGAATGGGGGAGAGAGTAGACTGGGTAGAAATACATCTAACTAAGGTGTCTTGCTTGTGTAACCCTCTATCTATCGCCAATATGGCTATCCCGGCTTAAAAAATCAGCTTGCATGAATGGACGGTGCTAAATATACAATGTGTATCAATAATCATAGCGGTGAGAAAGATGGTTTGTGAAATAGTATTTGCTTTTGGCAAAAAGTTGGTTACATTAGCTATAAGGGAAGTTTGTAAATAGACAAGAGCAGAATAGTTGTCTGCCAGAGTCTTTTTGAATTTCGAAATCAGCTAAAGACAGAAATAGCTTTGAATTGATGAAGTCCAAACGCCTAAGTAATTGGTAGTAAATGTGTAACACCCTAAGGCATTTGAACTCCAAAAATCCGGGAGCTGGTGCCAGTTAGAGTTTGAACTTAATTTAATTAAAGTATGTTTAGGAGAACAAAAATGAACTCAGGTTTTTATCGCCCTTTGCATCACAAGCTAACGCAGCTTACATGCAGGAATATTACAAGACTATTTATAATCTTGTCCGTTATCTCAATATCCAGCATATTGAGCGCTGTTGATTTTTACGTCGGGGAGCCTTTAGTTGCCCCGGGAACGGGTACTATAGGAGACCCATTCGAATCGATCGCCTATACTTTAACCCAAATACCTGCAAATGACGATTGCTCCTTAATCTTCATGCCGGGAGCTTATTATAATAATGATATGCACTACATTAACAGGCAATTAGAGCTGAAAAGCTATAGCAACAACCCCGAAGATGTGATCATTGCTGAGTCATTTCAGTTTGTCTCGTTTGGCCAGCCTGTGCATACGGTCATGCTAAAGGGGCTCACCTTTAAGGGAGACAATATTAATGCAACTCATATTCACGATAGTGCCTTAATCGTTGATGATTGCATATTTGAAGATTATGAGTATGGTACTCCTCTGAATTTTGACTGGGACGTGATAAATGTCAGCATCAAAAACAGCATATTTCGCAATAATGACATCGGCATCAGCGATATGAACGGAAACTGGGCCTCACGCGGTGCTATCCAAAACTGTCTGTTTCATTCCAATCGGGTAGCGTTATCAGTCAATGGTGCCCTATTGGAAAACTGTACGATAACTGCTAATAACGTAGCAAATGAGGGGCGATTTGGAGCTAACACATACCGTAACAGCATCCTGTGGGGTAATGAGACACTCAATACCGGGCTTGCTTCAGTTTACTATTATTGCGATACTCAAGAAGCTGTAACCGGTGCTAACAACATTTCGCAGGACCCTCGATTTGAAGACCCACTTAACGGTATTTATACACTTAAATGGGATGTGAACGGCCCCAGCCCTTGCATTGATGCCGGGGACCCAAACTCCGATAATGATCCCGATGGCACCCGAAAAGATATGGGCTATAGATATTACCCTCATGAGGTAAAAACCTACAGCTTTGACAACACATCGGAACCTGGAATCTATTGGAAGTGTTTCCCTGTGCTGGACACAGTATCTGCCCCGCAGGGAACGGCTTGGAATGAACTGGGCTACATGTTTCAAGAGTATATGGTACCCAATCCTATTCGGCAGCTTGAAGCCATCTATTGGAGCTATGCGGCAGATCAAGGACAAATGAGCTTTTCAGGAGGATATTGGCATAACATTATTTATCAAGCTACTGCTCCCAAGGGCTTTAAGCTTTACTTCAATCCTCATCTGCAGCCCGATGATCTCACAATCAGCGGTTTTCGTGCTCATCCAGCTACCGTGCCGGTCGAGCTTTGCGTGCAGGCCAATGGTTCCTACTTTTCGAACTGGGTGGGCTACTTCTTGCCGCAAACCCAAAATGCTGCATTTTCTTTATCAAACCCCATTCCCAATGGTGGTCGTGACACCTATCTGGATTATATCTACAGCATCAGAACCCAGACCTGGAGCACTTCCCGGGAACACAGGAGACTGGGCAGCAGGTGGATAGTGGACCCCTCCAGATTCACATTTTCGGAAGAGATGATGGTAGAATTGCAGCTTATTGACGGCGCTCCCTCTGAAATGTTCTGGCTCTATTTTGGCCCTCCCATTGCTGCATATACCAGGGCCAGACCGGCTCAGTTCGCTTACACTGAAACCATAAATTACACTCCGCTATATGTGCAGCTTGATCCCGAAAACTTGCCGGATGAGCTTGGGGTTTATGCCGGGGATCAGTGTATTGGCGCAGTGGTGGTGGATCATGACATCATGGATATAAACCTCTACTATGATCAATCCAATGCCGATGAGAACATTCAAGTAGCCCTGCATTACGGAGCCAAAGGAAAGCCTGTGATGCATGAATATAAAGTATATGATTCCTCTGAAGCGCAATTTGTCCCCAGCAGCCTTCGCCTCAGAGACATAGGAGATTATGGCTATATCTCTTTGAAGCAGGACGGCGAAAACTCAGCAGGTCCCGCCCCTGTCATTCTGAATCAGAACCATCCTAATCCGTTTAATCCTTCCACGCAAATATCCTTTTATTTGAGCGAGGATTTATCTGTAAAACTGGATATCTTTAACGTTAAGGGACAGAGAGTAAAAACCTTGTGCGCGGCCAATCTCGCTGCCGGAAAGCACTCTTATATCTGGAGCGGAGATGATCATGCAGGAAAAGATGTATCTTCAGGCTTGTATTTCTATCGCCTACAAACTCCTAATGGTGTATATAGTAATAAGATGCTCTTAATGAAATAAGAAAACCGATAACTGCAGACCAGCTCTTGCGGCAGTGCTGTAAGAGCTGGTCTCAAGAAAACCAAGGAACTTGATATGCGCAAAATCATCATAACTTTGTCCGTCATTTTGCTCCTGAGTCAGGCGCGCGCGACTATTCTGAGTGTTTCCGGGGATGGGACTCAGGACTACCTCTATATTCAAGAAGCAATCGCTCAGAGCTGCGATGGGGACACAGTCCTGGTATATCCCGGCAGGTACGTTGAAAATTTGAGCATGATGGGTAAGAACATTTGCCTTGCGAGTCTGGAACTCACTACCGGCAATCCGGAATATAAACACAACACCATCATAGATGGCAATCAAAGCGGCAGCACCATCATTATCCAAAATCAAGAATCAGAGCTCACAATCCGGGGATTTACCATAACCAACGGATCGGGATTTTACGATCCATTTAACGTCTTATCCATAGGGGGAGGGATTCAGATTGGCGGCTTATCGGGCGATAGAAAAGTAAATCTTATCAACAACGTAATATGTAAAAACAAATCCGGATTGGGGGGAGGATTGTACGCAGTCACTGCAAATGTATTTCTGAGCGGCACCTCAATCTTCGAAAATATCGCCACATTAGGTGGCGGGGTGGGATTTGAAGATGTCACTACCGGTTCTTGGTCACTCACCTTTGACCCCGTCAATCGCTGTAGTATATATAACAACTACGCAGCCGCAGGTACAGATATTTATACCGTCAACAGTGCCCATACCGCGGTAGTGGTGGATACTTTTACGGTGGCAAAGCCCTGGAATTTTTATGCCAATGCATATGCATACTTACACAATCAAATCAATACTTTCAGTTTTGATATTCTGAATACAATTGGGCATCAGGAAATAAATCAGGACCTCTATGTGGCGCCCTGGGGAAGCGATGAAAACAGCGGGACAAGTGCCCATGACCCATTTCAAACCGTCTTTAAGGCAATGTATATGATTGCCTCCGATATTGATGATCCCAAGACGGTTCACCTGGCGGAAGGAGTTTATTCTCCGAGCCTGAATAACCAAATGTTTCCCTTCCCGGTAAAGAGCAATACCAGTCTCGTCGGCGCTTCAGAAGATCTGACGATATTGGATGGAGAAGGTAATACTACCATACTCTTGTCCCCACCTCATAATGAGAATATGTCTGTGTCGAATCTATCCTTGCGAAATGCTGAGGCTGCTTTGATTGCCATTTACGCAAGCAATATTTCGTTTAAGAACCTCAAAATATACAATCTCTACTCTGATAGAATAGCGGAGACGATAACATTATCCGAGAGCACAGATATCAATTTAGAGAATATCTCGATAGATAATGTGTCCGGCGGTGAGTCGGCTACGGTAATGGGCATTGCTGCGTTATGCTGCAAAGGGCTCATGAATCTTGATAATATTCGCATCAATAATGTACGCTCCGGTTTTGCATCACGAGCTAATTTAATTAGTCTTAACGCTGGTTTCTCGGGCACTGTAAATATAAACCGTCTGAGTATAACTAATTGCAGTAGCAACAGTGCTGACGAGTATGCCTTTAATTCTGTACTACAAATTCACCCGAGACCTCAGGCCCAAAGATTGAAGGTGAATATCAATAATTCTCTCTTTGCCGACAACTATCAAGCCAACAGCGGAGAAAAGATGATGAACGTGCGCGCAATAAACGATACTGTGACGATTCAAAACTGTACGTTTACCGGCAATAGCGGTGGCAGCAATATATTATCTGTAATTGAAACTGCTTATCTGAACAACAACATCTTCTGGAATCCGGAAATGGACCTTGAGATATTGCTTCTATTCTTAGAAAATGGGCAAATCACAGACCTGCATTTAGCATATAATAATATCCGGGGCGGAAGCGCCGGAGTAGTAAATCAAAGCCCGTATAACACCGTTACTTGGGGCGAAGGGAATGTGAATATAGACCCTATGTTTCGCAATCAAACCGAACACCCTTACAGCCTGCTGGCCGAATCGCCGATGATCGACATGGGAAGCCCTGATGCAGATGCACTTGATCTGGGTTGCTTAGATATTGGCGGCAATGAGAGGTTTTGGGATGGTGATGCCGATGACATCGCCCGCATAGACATCGGAGCGTATGAATATCAAAATATACCAATCCCCGTCAGCCTTAGTGCCAAGGTGGGTGAAAACTCTGTAGCGCTTAGTTGGGTTATGCCCGGAATTCTCAGAGCGCTATCCGGTTTTCGCGTTTACAGGAACGGTGATCTCAGAGCGGAACTGAGCGATCCGGCCCAGAGGCAATACACCGATGCCATCGACAAGAGCGGATACTACAGTTATTACATTACCGCAATGTATGGCTTATTGGAGTCTGATCCCGGTGATGAAGTATTGTGTTACATTGAGGTAGTGGATACAGAAGACCTCCTGAATCCCCCGGATCAGTTCAGCATGCTGCTGAGTCCGAACCCCTTTTATGGTCACACTACCCTTCGCTACTTTGTTCCCAAAGCCGGATTGGTGAAAATAGATATTTATAACCTGAAAGGACAGCTCGTTAAAAGCCTGGTGAATGAAGCAAAGAGACATGGTAAGCATGAGGCCATTTGGGATGGATGTGACCAAGCAGGAAATAGAGTCTCCTGTGGACTGTATTTTGCCCGCTTGCAAGCAAATGGCAGGTCACTGAAAAGTAAAGTAATTAAGCTGAAATAGTGTCAAATAACTCTGTGGTCCAAGCCGGCCTCATCCCCGGATAGCTCTTGCAGATTATCGCATATTTCTGCTCGAAAAAAAAGGCTAAGCTTTATATAAAGCTTAGCCTTAACTTGATATATCTATTTATATATAGGATAGAACTTTATTGGCTTTTTGAATGAAGCCTTTTAGTTCTTCTCCGCTGAATGGTTTTTGTTCCAGCAGCGAGAGATCATGGATGTAAGCGCAGAGGGTATCTACTTCCTCTTTCTTGCCGGCTTTGTCCAGCTTCAGGATCTTTTGGATCACTTCATTTTCGGTATTGACGACCAGAGAGTGGTTCTTTAGCATATCGCCACCGGCGCCCATGCGGGAGACCATATCCATATCATGCCAGCGACGCATAAATTCGCTAAAGACGATGATGCCGGGAATCTCTTTGGTTTTGAGGTTTTTCACTTCTACCTTGAGCTCGGTATAGGCTTGGTTTTGCAATGCTTCCATAGCTTTTGGACCCAGCTTTTGCACTATATCTGCGGGCAGGTCCAGCAGGTTTATCAGGGTCTGTTCATCTTTCTGGATTTGATAAGGGGTCAAAAGCGTGGCGGCTTCAGGATGGTTTTTAAAGAAGTCCTTGAGGCTGTCTTTGCTGAAAGAAGCTTCCACTTTCTGACCCAGGGCATTGTAAAACAGTTTCTTCAGATGCTCGCGGTCAGCTTCTGAAATGCTGCCGGTTTCCTGATTTACCAATACTTCGTTTACTTCGCTATCCACGCGGATAAATTCCACTTTCTCCAGCTTGCCTTCCAATCTCTGATACAGGTGAATGTCCAACGGGGAGGTCTGATAGATCACTTCCAGGCCCTGTTCTTTCATCAGATTCAAATAGCTCACCTGGGTGTCTTCACTGGCAGCATACCAGATTTTGGTGCTGTCTTCCTTGGAATGTGCGGCATTACGCAGCTTGTATTCTTCCACCGTGAGATAATCTCCACTGGCGGATTTGAAGATGGCGATATCCTTCATGGCCTCGAAGAAATCGTCTTCCTTGAGCATGCCAAACTTGATAAAGGTGTGGATGTCCTGCCAATATTCCTCGTACTTTTTGCGGTCTGCTTTGAAGGTTGCCAGAAAATTGTCTGCTACCTTTTTGATGATATACTTGGATATCTTCTGCACCTGGGTGTCATTTTGCAAAAAGCTGCGGGAGACGTTGAGCGGGATATCCGGAATATCTATGCCACCTTTGAGGAGAAGCAGAAATTCCGGGATGAGGTCTTCCAGGTTGTCTGCCACAAATACGTTGTTGCAGAAGAGTTTGACCTCGCCTTTGAAGAATTCCGGTTCGTTGCGCAGTTTTGGGAAATACAGGATGCCTTTGAGGTTGAAGGGGAAATCTACATTGAGATGAATCCAGAATACGGGGTCTTGGTAATCGTGAAAGACCTGTTTGTAAAATTCGATATACTCCTCATCTTTGACCTCAGAAGGGGGGCGATTCCATAGCGCTTCCAATTGGTTTATCTGCTTGCCGTCAAACATGATGGGATAGGGCATGAAGTTACAATATCGCTCCAGGATTTCTTTGATCTTGTCATCTTCGGCATAATCCTTGGAGTCTTCATTAAAGTGCAGGGTGATGGTGGTTCCCACTTCCTTGCGCTTGCCTTCAGACATGGTGTATGCAGTGGTGCCATCACACTCCCAAAAAGCCGGAGTGCTGCCTTCTTCGATGGAGAGGGAATCGATGGTAACCTTGTCCGACACCATGAAGGACGAATAAAAGCCCAGCCCAAAATGCCCGATGATGTTGCTCTGGACATCCTTGAATTTATTCACAAAATCTGCGGCTCCGGAGAAGGCGATCTGATTGATGTACTTCTTGATCTCATCAGCGGTCATGCCGATGCCTGTGTCATTTATTTCCAAGGTTTTCTTGGATTTATCCAGTTTGATCTCTATTTTCATGTCTTCCGGCTTGAAATCATCATCTGCATATTTACGCTTTGAGATAGCATCCACGGCATTTGAGACCAATTCCCGCAGGAATATATCATGCTGGGAATACAGCCATTTCTTTATGATGGGGAATATATTCTCAGTGTGAATACTGAGCGCCCCGGTTTCTTTCTTCTTTTTTGTAGCCATGCTCATAAACTCCTTTTTGTAATGTGTTTCTAAAGTGATAAGATAGTCAGGCGGGTGAAACTGTCAAGAGATATTTAGCAGTCTATGCTCCAGTCTGCTAATTTATCAGGAGGATCGCTTCGGGTGCGGACAGCAATTGCCTGTATATCATGCAATTGCTCATATTGTGTGTTTAGCCCGGCAGATTTGCTTTCAAAAAGAAGATGCGCGCTGCTTTTACGATGATCTCCATATAATCCAGGGCTTCATCCAGATCTTGAGCAAAGGTGAGCAGGCCGTGCCCCATCCAGATCAGGGCTTTTTGATCGGTCAATACCTTTTGGCTGCTTTGGCAAAGCTGCAACGAGCCGGGCGGTTGATAAGGGCAGATTGCTATTCCTTCCGGTAAGTATAAGGGCAGCTCTGGCAAAAGTTCTGGCAGCATCCGGTTAAAGGCCTCCGGCTGCTGCATGATGGGCAGGGCTGACAGAGCAATGATCTCGGCGGGGTGGGTGTGCAGTATCACTTTAAAGCGCGCATTTGCCATCTGCAGACAGCGGTGACTGATCCATTCACTGGTGGGTCTGGCATGTGCAGGGAAGAAGGTTTCCTTATCTTTATTGCAGCTTATCAAAAGCAGATTGTCACCGGGGCGGAGAGCGGTCTGCCGGTAGCGGCTGCCTGTGCGGGAGACGATATACCATCTTTCTTGAGTCTGGAGATGTTTATACACGATATCGCTGACGTCGATGCTGAGATTGCCGGCATTGGCCTCAGCCCAGCCATAAGAGTGGATCTGGGCGGCTATTTCTGCGATATTATCCAGCAGCGGCTGATAGTCTGGGTGTTTTAAAGAAGTGATCTCCATCAACGCTTTTTGCCCTTTTGCTCACGCACCAATTTCTCTATCTCGCGGAAATTTACCTTTCCGGAGGCCATCATGGGGATGTCTTCGATCACGTGAAACTGTTTGGGAATGGCGATCGGGGGCAGCTCTTTTTTCAATTGCTTGAGCACTTTGTGCATGTCAAAATCTCCGGTGGTTACGGCAGCTACCACATCGGCACCCTTGGTGGGATGGGGGACATCGACCACGCAGCAGATGATATCATCGGGCAAAAGATCACTGAGATGTTGCTCTACTTTTACCAAGGATACCATCTCTCCGCCTACTTTTACAAAGCGTTTGAGGCGTCCCTTGTGATAAAGATATCCGTCTTCATCGATGAGGCCGATATCGCCGGTATCGTACCAGCCATTACGAATGCGGAAGGAGGTTTCTTCCAAATCGTGCAAATAGCCTTCCATCACCAGATCGCCTTTCACAAGGATCTTTCCTTCTTGATTGGGGCCTAAAATTTCATCCGTATCAATATCGAGGATGCGCACCTGGGTGTTTGGTATGGGACGTCCAATAGAGCCGTGTTTGTGTTGCCCGGGAATGCAGGTGGATATCACCGGGCTGGTTTCGGTGGTTCCATATCCTTCCAATACTGTAAGCTTGTGTTTTTCCAGGAATCCTTCATAGATTTTATCGGGAAGTCTGTCAGCTCCGGCTATAGCGATCTTCACCGAGGCAAAATCTCCCGGGCTGGACTTTTGTAAATAGCCATAGAAAAAGGCTGGAGTGGCGGCGATGAAGGTAACTTTATAATCCCGGATATAGTCGCAGACCGTACGAAAATCCAGGGGATTGGCATAGGTTACCATGCTGGCTCCGATCAAAGCCGGCAGCCAGAAATCCACGGTGAGTCCAAAGACATGGAACAAGGGCAGGATGGAGGCAAAAACGTCGTTTTCATCCAAGTGTATCATTTTGGGGAAGGCATTTACGTTGTGCAAGATATTGCGGTGTGAGAGTTGCACCGCTTTGGGTTCTTTTTCACTGCCGCTGGTAAACAGAATCACCGAGATTTCAGAAAGGTTTCCACTATGCACCATACGTTTCAGCAAGGGGAAGGGCAGCTTGGAGGTCGCAGCCGCTTTGAGCTTGGCAGCCAGGGTCACTTCCGCTAAGATGTCTTCCACAAAGACCATGTCTTTTATGGGCTCGATCCCAAGTTTTATCAGGAGCTGTTTGCTGGTGATGATGGTCTTAAATTGGCATTTGTCCTGGGCATAGCGGCAGTTTTCTATAGCCATGGTGGCGTAATTTATCATGACCGGAATCTTGCCGTTCATCAGGGTTCCCAGGATGGTGAGCATGGATCCTGCACCTGTGGGCAGCAGGATGCCGATATATCTACCTTTGATCTTGCCAATGTGCCCTCTCAGGATCAGGCTGGCAATCAGCATCTTGTTATAACTATAATCTGCCCCGGTGGTTTTGTCGTAAACTGCTATGCGCTGGGGAAAGCGCTTTGCGGACTGTATGAAGCGATGATGTAATTGTAGCATATTTTATCCTTTATTTTATCAGGTGTAACCAGTCTCCCAAGAGGAAATCCAGGCGGCCGATCAAAAGCGAGATGCGTGCCATCACTGTGTAACCGAAAGTAGCGCCGAAGCTTACCATCAGAAACCAGATGCCGACCTTGGAGACGGCCTTGGAGACTCCTTCCTGTTTCTTGCTGAAGTAAAAGAAGTACACACCACAGATGGTGCCTATAATCATCAGCAGATT
>JALNWR010000080.1 GCA_023230795.1 Candidatus Cloacimonadota bacterium | reverse complement strand
TGAGGAATTAGATATTTCAAGTATTTCGGAATATAGCTATCTCCGTTCTAAGAAACAGCTTGCGTGAATACCTGCGTTCAATACACAAGGTTTATCAATGACTTAGGTGTGAGAAACATTAGTCAGTAGTGTCAAGCCACGTTCGGCACATTAGCTTTGGACATGCGACTAATTCGCTTTTAACTCGAGATGACTCGAGCCTTCGAGTGGACTCGAGTTAAAAGCGAATTAGAATTGAATTGAAGGGTTAAGGATGGAGACTGGTTGGTGTTTGTATGGAACGCGGATTGAGCGGATCGGGCGGATCTACGCGGATTGGGGGGGGAGTATTCCGTTTCTTCGGCGAAATAGAATGCAGATCAGACCGATTGAACGGACTGTCAGGATTTGGATGGAACGCAGTTCAGTGATAATAGCCTTCGGATTTTGCATTGCCGCAGAAAAGGACTCACTTTCCTGCCTGCACTTTTTTAACCCATAATCCGCTTTTGAAAAAGTCATGAATGTCCAGGCAGAGATTCCATCACAATCCCAGCCGCTCTGGTATTTCTAATAGACAAGTGCAGATAGCAGCTACAGCGCCCTTCCAGATAGCTTCTTTGAAAAATAAATAAGCTTCGCTTTGATATGTTGAAAAAAATACACAGCAGGCAGGAAAGAAAATGTGAGATAATAAAAAAAGTTAGGGCCCTTGGATTAGGTATCTTAAGAGCTTATATATCATTCAGTTATTAAAATATGGTATTGTTGATCAAAGCAGTATAAAACGAGCCTTCTAACTTTATAGAGCTATAATCGGTTACTTTAATCCTGTCCATCCTGCCCAGTAAAGTGATTGGAGGCATCAAATAACTTGACAAATATTCTTACCGCCCTTTTGTGGTCTTATGAAGTAGTTTTTTGTATAAGGAGAAGAAAGCTAAGCTATATGTTGAATTTAGAATTCATAACAGGGAACAAGACTGGTAAGCTGATGCTGGGCCTTAGTCCAGGCTTGCCGAAGTATATAGCGAACAGGAGTGTTATTTTATGAACCTTTTGTGTTTTTACAAGCTGTGCAAGCAGTTAGGTTGTTGTAATGCCATAAAGGCCGACCTCGTTTGAGGCCGCGTTTATTATGCAATACATACAAAGTAAGCTAATGTCAAAATCAAATTTATCGGGCAGCATAGTTGCGTCCGGTAAGATAGGCTGTTTTCAAGGCGGCTGTGTGGAGCAAAGTTCTTTGGGCATGGATGGGTCTGAACCTCCTATCAGGAACCGTAATCACATTACGGACAGGCAGAGAACTATTCATTATACAAATACTTATACAGAGTTTCAAGCCTTTCAAAACAATGAAAAATTCGATATAGATAGTAAGATTCGCAAAGCTGAAAAGCAGGCGGATCTCAAGGAGAAATAATGATGAAATTATTGCGTAAGGCCAGGTTTACTCGTGGCTTACATTACGGTCTTAAACCACTTAGTTATGTAACAATATTAAAGAAAGCGAGGTACAAATGAAAAGCAATGTTCGCACTACGCTACTTCTGGTAGTGTTGTTTGTTCTTGCAGCAACTTCGTTGTACGCTGCTCCTCCGGTGTTCACGGCTGCTGATATCACAGCGGTTCCGAACAGCGGAAACCTAATAATAGGGAGCACGATAACGATAACTGTTGTGGATGTGAATAATATCTCAGATCCAGACCTGCAGTTTACCGCAGCTTCTCTTGATCTTACTCAATTTGAAGGTCCGGCAGATTTGGCAATGACCAAGGTGTCCAATGCCCCCGGACAAGGTCAATGGAGAGCGAGCTACACACTGCAGCTCGGTACGATTGATGGTATTGCAAACAAAGAATTTTCAGTAACTGCATCAAACGATGACGGATCTACCACGGTTGTTGGCTTACAAAGCTATACTGTGGACAACGTTCCTTCGATGAATAACGCAGATATTACGGGAAATACTTATTTGCGCATCAACAATAACAATTCGAATGAAATGATGAAAGTGGGCGATACAGTCCACGTCATCGCTAATTTTAAACCTTACATTGAACGTGTGTGGGTAGATTGGGGTGCGACCTTTGTGGGTGCTCCTATATTGGATTACGCCGTAACTGGTGGTAGTGCCTCCATTTCTTATACACCTCCTTCAGGAAGTCTTCCTACGCCTTACGAAACAGATCTTAGCATTAAGATCAGCAGAATGCAATCGATCACCAATGCAGGCGCAGGCCCTTATTTCTCAGCTCCATCCTGGAGCCGTGTGATTAAAGAAAATCAAGCTGGTTTCCAGATTGCGGCAGACCTGAATCCTCCGAGCATGTTCCAAGCTTGGGACTTGTATTACGATTCAAGCCTTCCTCTTCGTTTCTCACCCAGCACAGCGTTGCTGGATGGGTATAACACCCAGCCCAATAATTTCGATATCTACCTTAAGCTCCCCGGATGGGGTGACTTGGGTGGCCCCACTCAGTTTACACTTAGGTTTGCTTCAGAAAACCGTGAGCTTTTTGAAAAGACTTATAGTTTGCTGGATTCCCCTATTTCGGTAATTCACCTTGGCGGTGGGGTGCTGAAAGTGAGCTGGGATGGGAAAAATGCCGGTGGTAATATTATCGGCCCCAATGCGCTCACCACCATGGGTATCACCCTGGTTGACGTGAAGGACTTTGTGGGCAATGCAGCCGATATTAATCATATCACCGGAGATGAGTTTCCTCCCGGTGGAGATATGACTCTGCCTGCAAACCATCATTTGATTAACGATGGTGGTATGCCACATATTGGAACTACGATAGTTAACCGTATTCACGTAGTTCTTGACGGAGTAGCTCCGGACTTTTTGGTTCAACCGGAATTTACCGATGAGACAGCCGCTCTGGGCTCTCCTGTAACCTCACTGGACGTTGTACGTCTGATTAACGATGTCAACAACAACGGTGTTTGGGATCCGGCCGAAGCAGTTTTTTACAACTACGGTGACGGAGACCCTGCAGGTTCAGAATTCCTGACCAGGTTCCAGACATATCGTAGCTTTACAGTGGATACCAACGATTTGCGTCATGAAAATCACAAATACTGGTATGTAGTAGAGCGTGATGGCGGTACCCCCGCTGAAAAGTGGTTCTGGGATGGCACGGGCTGGCTTAATTATGCTGGCTTTGATCAGGACATGCATTCCATTGATATTCCTTTCCCGCCAAGCGGATCGAATTCAAACATAGTTTCGATTCCCTGGGATTTGGGAATGCTTTCAAGTACACTTTTCCCTGGATCCGATACTGGGGTGCTATATAAGGCTACAGTTTACATTCAGGATAATGCAGGTAACATCACTAAAGCCGGTGATGATTTGGAAATCAATATTTCTGAAGTATATATGAACATTCCTACAGTGGAAACTGTGAATGTGATTTCTGAACACATAACTGGCGTAGGTGGTTTGCCTGTAGATAATGCTGGAACGAAAAACTTCTACCTCACTTCAACATACGATGACGATCCTTCTTATAGTGGGCCTCACGCGGGTACCTACTATAATACTCAGGATGAGATCACTTTTGAAGTAATGGTGAACGACAGGAACTTCCTCAGAGCAACAGATTCTGTAGAGTTTAGTTTTCAGCAGTTGGGCATTAGCGCTCCTCAGACCAGATATATCCAACGAAGCGAATTTGGTGCCGATAATAAGGCTACCATCACGCTTCCGGCAGATATCATTCCGATCGCTGCCGGCAACATGGCTCCTGGAATTCTCTGGGGTGTAGGTGGTGCGAATAATCCTTCGAATTATATTCAGGTGACTTCTCATGCCATCGAATATACAGTAGGGGGTGTCCCCTTCAATCAGAGCTTCCCAGCTATTGGCGCCGATGCCATATATCTGGTAATACCTCCGGCTCCGATATACCCGGACCCTGATTGGACTGTATATAACCTGGCCGCTTCTGAAGAAGTATTCTCACCCGGCAATCCGCTGAATACCTATGATGCGGTTTTCAATCCGGCCAACGACAATATGAAGGACATCACAGACTTATCTTTCACAATTCCTACCGGTGATAACATCGCCTGGAAGCTGGAAGTAAGTAAAGACTTGATTCCTGTCCGTGAGTGGACTGGAAATCTTGGGGTGGGAGAAACTCCGTTTGCGCCTCTTCCATTCACCTATGATGGTTTAAGCTCCATCCTGGAGCCTGCAGTAGGCGCTCTGGAAACATCGCCACTTACAGTGACCTTGTTTATAGAACCGGAACCCATGGCCGATCCCGGTTATGTGGACCCTCCTGCTGGAATCTACCCCAATATGGAGATTGTGGTAGATAATACAAATCCGAAACTTATAAATGGTGCGGGTACCTCTATAGTAGAGAATACCAGGACTATCGATCTTGACGGTCCTACACCTGTGGTTACCGAGCTTGAAAACAGCTTGAATATCACACTCTACACAAATGAGTCCCTCACGGATAACTTCGGTGCTCCTGGAACCTGGCAGGTAAAACTGGTGGACGAATACAATAACCCCATCATGAATGGTGGCTCACCCGTTGCTGCTACCGTAACCAGCGTTTTGGCCAGCGGAGATTATCAGACCTTTAATTTGCAGGTTTTGTTTAATGGTCTTGCAGGTACTGTGACCCATGAGAATGCAAAGCTCATCGTTATGCTTCCCTGGGATGATGCCAGTAACCCTGGCCGTTACAATACTCCCTCCTATCCATATAATGCCGACGTGTGGCATCGCGATAGTGCAGAGTATTATCTGAACCTCAATATTCTTGATGGAAAACCCAGGATAGACGATATTACCTTTGAATACAGAGGTGTTACAGGTCTTGCCAACAATAGCAGTGGCACCTGGAATCCTGCAGTAGATCAAGGCTACGTAGGTCCTACCATTGCCGGACAGCAAGGCTTCACCCTTACTGCCACGGTATCTGGCGGTGCCTATCGCGCCATGTATTCTACCTGGTCAGCTGATCTGAGACCTCTTCTGGGCTCTGCTGCTGCCAATGCTGCTGTTCAGCCTTCCACGGTTACACCTATCGGCGGGCCTACCCCCAATGAAGCTATAGGTTATACTCTGGTTTGGAACGGCACTATTCCCAATGCAGTATCCAATGCCTGGGTTCACAATAATAACTTAAGCATCCCGATTAAGATCACTACTGAAGATCTAAGCAACTCCAATCCGATCGCACATCAGGAAGCTAAGAATATTGTAGTGAAAATTGATAAACAAGTTCCCACAGCCAACAACAGCACAACTGCTATAGTTGCCGACGGGAATAATAAAGCGATGAACTTCACCGTAACTGATGTGAATGCGGGTGTTGACTGGGCTTCTGAAACCTTAACTCTGAATCCCAATACCGGCATGAACATCAACGATGTTGGCAATGGTCAATGGACTGTCAGCATCCCACTTGCAAGTTCTGTGAAACATTTCACCGCAACTTATACCGTTAAGGACCTCGTGGGTAACTCCTATACCCTTACACGTTACATCAACGTGGATCCTGTGCCGCATCTTACGAATGTGAAAATCAACAATGATACAGCTTACTTCGTACCTGGTACAGATCTTACGGTTACCTGGGACCTTGACTATGCTCAAAGAGCAACCGGCGGACAGCTTGTTCTCACCTCAAGCGTAGCTATTACAGGTGGAACAGTTAATCTTACCCCTGCCCAGCTTACCGCTGGAACCTATACCTTCAATAACTTCTATAATAATAATACTGCTCTTGATAACAAGAACGTTACAGCTACTGTAACCGGCTATACTACTGGCTATGCCAGTGCCACTTCATCCACTACCAGCAATCGTGCATTCACCTACGGAAGCACAAGCACAACTGATAATGTGGATACCATTATTGTGGATAGCAAACCTGTTATTACCGCTGTGAAATTTAAATCAGGCTCTCAGGAAATTAATACACTTACCCAGATACCCGATATGAGCGGCCTTACCATCGAAGCCACAGTTACCAGTATTAACAACCTGGATCCTAACCCCACCATTACCATGATCAGCCCCACCGGTACCCTTACCGGTATATTTGATTGGGTTGGTAATCCTGTGATTACTGCCGCTGGTAATACCAAGACTATCACTTGGAGCGGGGTAAGCTTCACAAATCTGAATTGGACTCCTGTAAGTGATCTTAAGGTTGCCCGGTTCAACGTGAATACTCAAACCGTATATGGCTATGATGCTGATCAATACATGCATGACATGGCCATCATGAAAAAGCCCGTGGCTCTTATTCAAGGTAAGACAGGCAGAGCTGCTTATGATGGAACCGATCCTGATGGATGGTTTGCACCTGAGCACGTTTTGCATACCGAATATACCTTTGTAACCACAGTGAATGCACCTACAGTTCCTCCGATCAAGGCAGATTATGACCTGATCGAGGATAACATTACCGATAACTGGAGAGATCCTCAGAATATCGGTTCTGGCTCTACCAAGACTACACTCACCCAGTCTCTGGTTCGCGGTAGAAATATAAGTAACACTATCAACGTAAGCACCTATAAATACATGGCAAAATGGGTAATCAACCCCGACGTACAAAGCGTTTGGAATGCCTATGATGACGGTGAAGCTATTGATATCTTCTTTGATTATACTCAGATGACCGGACAGGAATCCGACACCTGGAACATCAAAGTTGATAAAAAAGTTCCTGTTTACGATGATTTTGTATGGGTTGCCACTGGCACTACTACACCTACCAGTTATCAAGCTCTGCAGAATGGTTTCCCTGGTCCCAGCGCAGATATAGATATCGCGCTGAATCCAAACGGAACCTGGCCTGCCGGACAAAAGATATATCTGAAATACGTGGCTATGGACGGAATAGGTGCCGGCGTACTTGACGTTGCCACACCTGTTTCACCTCAAAGTGGATGGGCAGTAGCTCAGGTAGCTCACACTGTGAATGCCGACGGTACTGTAGAAAAGGTGATCAGCCTTACTCCCGTTACACCCACTAATGTGAATGGAAATTCCACCCTGAGCCTCACTCTGGGCACTGTGCAAGACGCAGTAGGCCACTTGAATTACGGCGGCCCTCTAAACTCTACAGACCCTAATTGGGTGGATACACCTCCTGTATTGAACTTTAAGTTCCGTGCAGACTTCGTAACCTCTCATGAGATGCTCAGAGCTTATAAGTATCAGGGTACAGATACCCCTGCCGGACGTCAGGATTGGCAAAGCTCCCCTTACGTACAGGCTGGCGCCCCTATCGGCGTGATGCTGAAACTGAATCCTATAGCAAAACAGCTAACTCGTGGTGCTGATGTTCAGGATATTACAGTAAGCTCCGTTGAACTCAATACCAGATACATCACTAACGTCTCCGGTGGCGTAGATGCCTGGGTTACCCTGGCTAAAGACCCTGTCACCGATATATATTACCTGGATACCAATCGTATTGTAAATACAAGCTATGCTCACAATGCGGGTATCAGCATGCAATATCGCATTAATTATCTCATTACTTACACAGACTTTAGCACATCGGTACCTGCACCCTTCGTATCTGCAGTGCTTCCCAATGTAGCTATGGTGGACAAAGAAGTTCCGCAATTTATCTATGATGGATCTCCCACAGACCCAGCTAACCAACGCAGCATCTTCTACTGGAGTGAATCCATCGGAAGCGCTCAGGAAGGTTATGTGGTTCCTGGAGATACAAACGGTCAATTGAGATTGATCTTCAAAGATAACCACGGTTATGAAAATCCTGACACCGTTCCTGAAATAGTGATTAGCGGATTGGATCAGTTTGTAACTGGTATGCCTGTGAACTACACAGTCTCAGCTCCAGAGCTCAGCTATCAAGCATCATACTCTCTGGAAGTGAATGGCAACACCTATACTTACTCTGATGTATGGGTAGCAGCCCTGGATAACATGGCAATTTATGCCCAGGCTACTCCCATCTTCTCTGCTACCATTGCTTATGCTATTACAGACGTGGTCGGAAACGGCCCCATCGTTGGCGATAGAATGGTTGAAATTGCCGCGGATGGCCCCATCGTTCCTATCATTCGCGAAGCCAGATTGCAAACTGTAGTACCCGGAACCGGAAATACAGTTTACAATTATCTGGCACAAAGTGTGCCCGCAACCATGCAGATATTTATAGATGCCGAACATGACGTCTATATTGAAGATGCATGGATTGACGCTGTTACTGGTGTGGCTTATGGCAGCAAAACAGCCCCTGTGCTGGTAGATGCCGCTACTCACCTTGTAGCTGGCATTCCTCACGATCTGTGGCTTGTAACCATTCCAGTCACTCCTAATAGTGTAAATAGCTATGACGACATCGACTTCGTGGTTCACACCAAACGTAATCCCTTCGGCGCCCAGGTATTCACCGCTAACTATACTGTTCCAGTAATAGTTGATGGTAAGGATTATGCCCTTGATAGCACCGTTGTGACTGGTATTTCCAGCAGCAACTCTATCGTTGATATGCTCAGCCCGAACGCGGGAGCTACTATCGTGGCCAATTTCGATGATATTGGTGAACTGATCGTGGCTAATGGCGTGGACGCTCTTCCCACAGCGATCGAAGACTGGTTTGTACTGCAAAACGAAACACCCGAAGCCTTCGTTAATATTCCCGATCCTACTCTTGCGATCAATGGCAAAGACGTAGTAGCAACCTGGACATTTGATGCTAATGATATCAATCAAGCTCTCGCCGCTGGCGTAAATCAGCTTGCCTTTACTCTGCAGTATCAAAACATCTGGGGCTTGCAGACCAGCTCTGCTGCCATAAACTTCGATTTCGATCAGCATCCTCCCGTGATCTCTGCTGATGGTATCACCTTCTATGAAGGTGATGACATCGTTCAGACTGATAACTACGATGCTGCTAACTATATTGCCAATAACCTGAACTGGACGAAAGTTCGTTTCTCTCTGAACGATCCTGAGCTGAGAGCTGGTGTAGCCGGAAGCGGCATTGAAGACATCACTGTCAACCTTGACCGTGAAGCTGAAACCTACACTCCGAATCCTGATCCTCTGCAGAATATGACCGCTAACTACAATGTGGCCGGCGATTATATCGAGCTGGCTTTCAATGCCGGTTTCTCTGCTTTTGATCTGGCTGAAGGATATTACAACTTCACTCTCGACACCATAGACGGTCTCGATAATGATGTACAGTATGTCCAGCGTCTGCTGTATTGGCACCAACCTTCGCAGATGGAAATCGTTCCTGAGCACCTTAGCACTGTAAACCTGCTGGATGCTGATGGCAATATCGCCGATCTGCAAATCACAGCCTTCCCTTATGACCCAGATGGACAGGTTCAGGCTGTAGAATTCTTCCTCTATGAAGATGTAAACAACAACGGTATTTACGAAGCTGCTATTGACAACGACGTAACTGCTGATCTTACAAATGAAGGCGGACAGCCGATCGATACCCAGGCTCCTTATACCGCAATGTGGAACTTCGATGCTCCTCATTACAAGTATCTGGTAGATCCGGTTTACGATCGTGATGCCAGCCGTCAGTTCCTGCTTCGTGCATCTTCTATCAGTGAAGGCGGCAGAGCAGTTACCGATAGCATCGTAGTGATCAACGTGGTTGATAACCAGCCACCTGTACCTAACGTACCCGTGATCACAGGCAACCAAACCTTCGATTACATCACTACTGCTAATAATGTCTTGAGCCTTTCTGTCACAGTAGATCCTATCTGGATCGATGCTGAAAAGGCCACCTTCATCATCAATGATAGCGACGGTAACGCCGTTACTTCAATCGATGCTGACTTTGTTGGCTTCGTGGCAAATGCTGACTGGGATTACAACGGACAATTACCCGGTGTATTTACTGTTAGCGTTACGGCTACAGACTTTGTAGGCAATACCAGTGCTGCGGGCAATGCAATTGACATCTCGATTCAAAACCCCGCTTCTCTGATCTCCTACAATATGATCATGACCGACGTACAGGGCTTTAATGATGAATCTGTCATTACTGATGGAACAATCTATGGCGCAAACAATCCTGCCGATGCGGTGAATAACCTGCGTCTGGATACAGAGTTCTTCATCAACGATCCTCTGCACCCGAACCATGGTGATCTCTCTCTTGAAGGTATCGCAACTATTACCTTCAAGACCAGAATTACAAATAACGTAACTGGAGATATTACTGTGATTGATCTGATCAACGACACCGACCTGCAACCGGATTATCCCGCCTCAGGTCCGATCGCCGTGACTCCTCAGATCATCAATAACACCGTAACCCTCTTTGTACCGGATAACTTCTACATGGCTGCCGGCTATGATGAACAGGATATCAGCTACGAATTCTTCGTTGAGCTTACTCCGATTCACCCTGCCGTATTGCAAGATCATGTATATACCGGCATCAGACTGGATTACTACGCACCTGTGGTTGCCATTACTGAAGCTACTCCTAATATCACCTGGAGCCAGAACAACGAGTTCGTGGTTACCGGCGATGTGGCTGATGTGAATAACATCACCATGTCCTGGAGCAGTGACAATACTACCTGGCAAGCTGCACAAGATGCAAACTACTTAGACCTGCCTTATCAATACCAGGCAGTAGATGAAGAAATCATCTTCCAAAACTGGAATACGGCAGGTGGAAGCCTTGAATCCTTGCTGGATTATGAAGGCGCAGTATGGGTGAAAGTGACCGCTACCGATGCTCGGGGTAATACCCGTGAGTCCGCTCCTGTAGAGCTCTTCATCGATAACGTCGCTCCGCAGACACCCGTAACCCACGTAGCTTACCGCACCCATCCGGATGTGGAAGCTGGCGTAGCCGAAGGCACCTACAGCACCTTGCATGCACTGGGAACGCTCGATAATGAAGTCAATAACACCATTAACGTAGTGACCAGTACTCAGGGTAATTATGGTACCTCTACCCTCCGCATCTACGTGGATCCCACTCAAATCACTAATACCTCCGACGTGGCTCTGGGAACAAACCATGATTGGAACAATATGGCTACTTGGTACAATGGAACCAACGACTTCAGACCTCCTATGCGTCTGTATCACGGTTTCTCTGCTACCGATGACCTCACCAATATCACCTGGACCCCTGGTGCCCTGTATGACCATGAGCCTTGGGATGGACTGTATGGATTTGATATCCCTGCCGCACTCATCCAAAATGAAGGTGCTCATTACTTCATCCTGGCCTCCAGCGATACTCGTGGAAACTGGGAAGGAAACTTCGCAGATGATGTCCAGGCCTTTGATGGCACCTTTAGCTATGATGAAAAAGTCGCTGCTATTGATCTCACTGTAAACGTGCAGAATATTACCGACGTACAGGTTGAGATCGTGGCTCCCGCCGATAACGCCATCGTGGGTGAATGGGTAAACATGGCTGCTAATGTTACTAACAACGCTGGTAACGTAGCGGTAAACGAAGTGGTATTCCAACGCAAGGTTGGTGGCAGTTGGGTCGATATTGCCACTGTGGCAAACACGGCAAGTTCAGACGTCTATTTCCGCCTTTGCAGA
>JALNWR010000079.1 GCA_023230795.1 Candidatus Cloacimonadota bacterium | reverse complement strand
ATCGTTTGCTATCTGAAATACCGTCCCGCTGGGACTCTGGGGTCATTGTGCAGCTGTCGTTTGCTATCTTAACTCACATTAAATGGATTTCTTGGGGCCGGAAATGAGAGCAAGATTTTTGAAGTCCAAACGCCTATGTGATTGATAGTAAATGTGTAATATCGTAAGGCGTTTGAACTCCAAAAATCGGTTACTATTTAAAATATCGCCTTCCACCTTGGGCTTACAGAGTCTTTCCCTATAGAATGTAGTAGAAATGACGTGTAAATATGAGTATTTTTTACTGCTATTTCCACGGGGTCTCCACGAGATCTAAAGAGCAGGGGACGTGCTGTCCTGAATAAAAAGCTCCAGCAAGTAGCCAATCCAGCGAAGTTTACAAAATCATACTTACGTTTTCAGATGGGAAAGTGAGCTTTTAGCTGAGCTTTGGAATATTTCCCTTGACGTTCTGAGCTAATTCTAAATACTTGGTCAAACATAAAAGTTAGTCTGCAAAACGACATGGATTGTATTGCAGATTATCAAGGTAAAGCAATAATCTATTCAACTTTGCAGGATGTAGCCAATCATGTGAAACGTTCGCTTTGAGTTCAAGAATTTCATTGAGCTTGGCATTTTTCATATAGTTTGGCACGCATCGTGCAAGTATAGAAAAGCATAAAAAAAAGATCCCTCAGGAGGATACAAAAATGCTCAGAAAACTGAAAAACCAAAAGGGTTTTACCCTTATCGAAGTGTTGGTGGTGGTTATCATCGTCGCCATCCTGGCAGCGATTGCGGTGCCACGTTACCTGCGTTACGTGGAAAAGTCCCGTAGCACAGAAGCACAGACTGCCATTACTACTATTCGCAAAGCCTTTGATATTCAGTTGCAAACCACAGGTTCAACCGAAGGTTACACCATTGAAGATGCCAAGAAAGACGCAAATCTTGGTGAGAGTACTCTGAAGAACTGGAAGTTCGACTTTACCGGAAGCCCGCCCCGTCAGTACATTGCAACCTCCACGCAAGAATTTGCTGGTGGCGAAGGGAAACAGGTGTGGTATGATGTTCCGGAAGCCAAATTTCGCGGCTATGGCATCGACACCTGGACTAACCCTGAATCTGGTGGAATGGAGAACGACTAATAAACGGAGGACGGTACTTTGACAATTCATGAACTACTACGCTTTACCGCAGAAGCGGGGGCGTCTGACCTGCATATTGCCGTAGGCTCGCACCCCATGGTGCGAGTCAATGGCAAGATGAAAAGACTCAATCTTCCGGTTCTGTCTCTGGAAGACGTAGAGAACCTCATCTATGGTGTGATGACTGAAGTACAGCAGGAGATGTTTCGTGCGAATCTGGAAATTGACTTTTCCACCAAGCTTTCGAGCGAGGTACGTTTCCGCGTAAACGCCTTTCATCAGATCAACGGTGTTTCTGCTGCTTTTCGTGTGATCCCAAATGAGATCATGTCTTACGAGGAGCTACGTTTGCCGGAGGTGCTCAAGCGCCTTACCAGAAAAGAAAAGGGACTCATCCTGGTAACAGGACCCACCGGAAGTGGAAAATCCACTACTCTGGCAACTATGATTGACAGCGTCAATGATAATCGCCATTGCCACATCATTACAGTGGAAGACCCTATCGAATTTGTACACCGCAGTAAGAATAGCCTCATCAATCAGCGTGAGCTGGGCCATGATACCTTGAGTTTTACCGCAGCACTAAGAAGTGCTCTGCGTCAAGACCCGGACGTAATCCTGGTGGGTGAGATGCGTGACCTGGAGACAGTGTCACTTGCGTTGACAGCTGCAGAAACCGGACACCTGGTTTTTGCCACGCTACATACCGGAAGTTGCACAAAATCCATCGATCGTATTATAGATATGTTTCCCAAAGAACAGCAGCAACAGGTGCGCAGCATGCTTTCCGAATCCCTGGAAGCAGTGATCTCGCAAACCTTGCTGCCTACAAAGGACGGTAAAGGCCGCGTTCCCGCCGTGGAAATCATGCTGGCAAACGCCGCTGTCCGAAACTTGATCCGCGAAGAAAAGACTTATCAGATTCCGTCTATCATTCAGTCTTCTACAAAAGAAGGAATGCAGACTAAAGATCAATCTTTGTACAATCTTGTAATGAACAACTACGTGGAGAGAACCATTGCAGAAGAAGCAGCAGATAATCCGAAACTCTTTGCCACTGGTGCAGGTTTCTAAGGGATGGTTTTAAGATGACACCCCGCTTTTTTGAACACAATGCCTGCCTGCTCAAGGACGAGCGGGGGGTCACAATTCTTGAAGTATTGGTTGCCGTGGTTGTATTGGCGGTTCTGGTGCTATCGGTATATATAGGTATTATGTATGCCGAGAGGCAATCAACCTTGAATCATCAATACAGGGCAGCCACACTTTTAGCCTCTTCAGAACTGGACAGACAGTATTTTTTCAATAGGTACCATGCTGACCAGAGCAGGCAGACTTTGCTGCCCTTTAGTAACCGTTCCGAAGTGCTCGTGGATTTAGATGATGATACACCTCTTATGGCAAAATTGAGTGTTTCTGTATCTGAAAGAACCGACATTTACGGAGATCAGTTATTCCCTTATATCAGGGTAACCTCCACTGTTAGCTGGAATTACCCTAAACAAAGCGACAAACACAAGATAGTTTTACAGGAAGACCACTATCCACGGTAATATGATAATGAATAAAATGCTTAGAAATGAAGATGGTTTTACCCTTGTAGAATTGGTAAGTGTAATACTGTTATCTACAATCCTGATAGCTGTGTCTGCTGTTGGAGTAATAGCCTTTTTTAAGGCTCATGACAGAATTAATAAATATGTGTCAGTACAGCAAGGCGTAATGGAGACTTTTAATCTGATTCGTCATGGCATGAGAATGCCGGCTACCCAGCAAAACCTGCTTGGGTTAGCTGATTATAGTTCACAATTTAAGCAGTTCATAGGAGCTACCTCCGCAAAAGAAATTACTGTTCCAGATTATAGCACCTTTTTGGGCTATGGAAGTAGATTGCGGCTGACCCCCTCTAATATTACCGAGGCAACTCAGTTCAACGATTATCTGGAGTATTACCTGGATGATGGCGTGATCCGCGCCACCTACATATATAGGGGTTCTCGCATTTCCCCGCCTCTGTACGTCTTTCCTAAACAAAGTGATAGAGACATAGTAGAAGTTACACGGTTCAGGATATCGAACGAGAATAGCGGGATATATTACAGGCCAATCGAGAACGATGCCTTGACCCTGATTGGCGTGGAAATTGAAGCGAAGTTATTGATTAAAGATGATCCCGTGCCATATAAACGCGAGTACAAAACCGTGAAGCTAAAGTCAATCATATCGAAGAAGCATGGCAGTGAATAACCATGAAAACAAAGAAAGCTGAGGAGATATTATGTTAAGCGTTCTCAGACAAGAAAAAGGTAACCTTTCCATCGTCATGCTGATGGTAGTGATGGCGATGGTTTCCGGCCTCACCTTATCCAGCCAGGTGCTGAGAGATTATCGTAATTACAGTTACGAGTATGAACAGCACCAGGGCTTCCATTTGCTGCGCGCGGACGCATATCGTGGGCAAAACTATCTTGTCCAAAACCCCATTCACTTGAGTCAGGTAGTGGCAATTCCAGAACTTAAGATTGCCATAGACTCCGGTAAGCTCAAACGCACCTTCAGGATCCGCAGCTTGCTTACTAAGGTTCGCGAGAGCTCAGTGATCGGAACCGATACTGGAGTAACCAGTACCACGATGTCCGATGTATTCAAAATGAAAACATTGGTAAACACGGCGATTGGAAATTCCATTGGAAATTTTGAAGATAAACGTACTCAGACATATATGAGTGCAGCACTGACCTTGAATCAAAGAAGCCTGGCAGAATTCATGTATTTCTCAGACCAGGACAGCTCACCTGCAGGGAATAATGTGTATTTTTACGGCAAAGACGTGATAACAGGGAAACTCCATAGTAACTCTGATATCCGTATCAAGCAAGCCGGCGGCGGCTCAAACAACGGGTGGCCTACCTTCCATCAATTGGTAACGACGGCAGGGGAGGTTATCTCCACACCTACATCATATCCCCTTGAGCAGATATTTCTGGGTGGATTGATTGAGCATTACGGGGAGTACGATTTTCCTCAAACTGCAGAAACTCTTCGTAGAAATGCACGCCAAATCGGACATGAAGCGGATGCTGAGGACGTAATTTATATGATAACTGTAGATAAATCTTCTGCCGAAATGTATAAGGGGGATATAAGCATACCCAGGCGGCGCTCCGCAGACGTGTGGAATCCCTATCCGCCTCTTCCGGTGGATGAGGCAGACTCCTTGTACAATAACATTTTTGCCATAAGTGACACAACTTGGACTTCCAGTTTCACATCCGGCCTCAGCGGTCGCGGAATGTTTGTATGGGGAGACCTATGGATACATGGTCAATTTTCTGGTTACCAAACCTGGGGCTGCTCCAACGATATGTATTTGATTGGTGATATAAAGCTTACCAATACTCTGCCCCCAACAGTCCCCTCTGGCAATAGAAATGATATGGTTGGCCTGGTATCAGAAGGTTCTATTTTTGTTAAATACGGCTACATGAATCCAGAAGATTCTGTGCGCGTGCATCCGAATGTAGGGGCAGATAGTGAATATCCAGAACCCGCGGGCGGTGGTATCTTTATTTATGCAGCTATGGCTGCCCTGGGCGATGGAGGTGAGAGTTCACCTTCCGATGTAAATTTTGATCATGGGGTGTTTACTTTTGAATACCAGCATCCCCATGGCTCTACTCCAGCAGTGGAAGTAGTCTTTCAGGATTCGTTATACTATTTTGATTGGATCGATCTGCACCGCCGGCGCTTTCCGCCGACTCAATCGCAACCCTGGCCGCCAAACCTGGATTATCCCTGGTACAATCCTTTATGGCCTGAACGGGCACCTTATACAGAGCGCGGTACTATCAATATCTATGGTGCTGTAGCGCAACGTCGGCGTGGCTTTGTGCATAGAAGTGGCAATGATAGCGAATACCCATCCAACGACGGAATATGGAATATTCCTTTGGATATGTGCGGTGGCCCCGTTACCACTATGGCAATTCCGGATCCCGTAATTCAGGGATTGGTATTGCAAGCCCGTAGATATCCCGGCACAAGCGGCTCCGGAGTGGGTTATCGCAAGAACTATAATTTCGATAATCGCTTTTTAAACTCTCAACCTCTGTTTTATCCTGAAGCACGGCTTGCGGGTGGGAAAGAGCCACTTAATCAAGGAGCCTGGAGCGTGGAGCTTCCTGACCTTAATGAATTTAACCGCTATTTTTAAATAATAATAATAATGTATGTGAAATAAAGAGGAAATATGAAGAAGAAAAAAGCCGTTCGATTCAAGGAGACTGTGGGTATCGATGTCGGAACCCACAGTGTGAAAATCGTACATCTCAAAAAGCTTCATGATGGCTTCAAGCTTTTGAACTATGAGGTGCGCCCTACTGTGCCTCAGGGGGTGGAATACGTGCTCAGCGATCTGCGAGCGGAGCGTTTTGCGCCCGTGATCATGGAGATGCTGAAAACTTTGAGAATAACGCCTAAACGCATTAAGCATCTGGTTTCATCAATTGGTGGAGATAATACCAGCATCAAGCAGATAAAGACCATTTTTCTGCCCGATGATGAATTGGAATCCGCGCTCTTTTTTGAAGCCAAAAAGCACATTCCAATCAGCGGAACAGATATGGTGCTGGATTATCAGGTACTTTCTGTAGAGGAAAAGACAAACAACATGAACATCCTCCTTGCCGCTACTTCCAAAGAAGTGCTCAACGAGCACACAAACATTCTTGCCACTGCAGGATTGAGTCCTCATATCGTGGATATCGATTCCCTGGCTGTGGCGAATAGTTTTGCCTTGAACGCCTTTGTGGAAGATGGCGTATATGTGCTGCTGAATATTGGAGCCCATAGAACAAACATGGTAATCTGGGGGCCGGACTCAAAATTCTTTGCCCGTGACATCCCCTATGGTGGATATCATTTCACTACAGATATCATGCGCAGACGCCAGATGGAATGGGAAGAAGCCGAGAAGCACAAGTTTGAATTTGGGCTTTTGGATGATCCCAAAAATCCATCCGTGCAAACTATCAGTATGCTGGACATCTCCGAAAAATCTACCGAAGATGCCATCGCTGAAGAGCTGCGGCGCTCGCTACGTTTCTACGTAAAAGAAGCCGGTAACAGTGACTTTAGAAAGATCTACCTGATGGGCGGAACCGCCAAGCTAAAAGGGCTGCCCGAATATCTTCAGGACAAAGTCAATGTCCCCACAGAAGTGTTTACGCCGTTCATCAATGTGGAAATGCCGGAAAAATTTCAAGACAAAAAGGACCCTCAACTCGCCCTTGCCATCGGCTTGGCTATGAGGGAGGAGTAAGAACATGGCGATGAGACACGATTTCTACTTCAAAGTAAACCTTAATAAATACGGTGAACAGCGCCTGGAGCAAGAACGGGAAGCGCGGACATTCAGAAATTCCGCTATCTTCTTTGTGGTTGCTTTTATCCTGGTTCTGGCCGCCTGGTTCTATATTAATGGGAAAACCAAGCATAAAGTAGTAGCTCGGGAGAAATACCTTTCTGAGATTCAAGATGAATTGCAGCGCTATCGTACCAGCGGAGATTATCTTTCTTCCGAAGACCTTGATCGCCTGGCAGAGACCTTCAATAACCGCATCTTTTGGGCGCGGAAAATGATCGCTCTGGGCGAGGAGATAGACAGTAAGCTTGCTGTACGGAAATTTGACTATTCTAACGGCGTGCTTACCATCAATGGAATTACAGAAGTTGATGCCAACGTAAAAGAGTTCGATCTGATCAATGGATTTATCGAGCGCTTAAAATCAAATCCGGAAATTGCTAACGATTTTCCGAATATCAAGAGCGGACAGGTGATCAAACAGATGATCAAAGATACTGCTATTTTTGAATTTGTGATCGAGTGTTATACTCCCGGTAAAGGAACAGGCATAAGATGAGAGAGAAGTACTTTGCCTTAATCATAGTGATGCTGGCTGCCACTGTAGCCTTCATCATGCTTACTACCAATAGTCTGGAAGCCAATTTGCTCAAGATCAGCAGATTGGATGATAAGATCAAGACCACTCAGGAGCAATTGAACAGCGCCCGCATCATGGACCAGGAGCTTAGCCAATTTGCTCGTATCATCGAAAACAGTCTTACCCGCATTCCACAATTTAGCTTTGATGAGATCAACGACTTCAAGGCTACAATAGGGGAAATGGCGCATGAGCGTAAGATATCTATCAACAAGATGTCCGATACCAATAAGTGGGCCCTGCCTAACCTTATTGAAACTACTTTCAATCTGGAGCTGGAGGCTACCTACGTGCAAATAGGTCAGTTTATCTCAGATTTAGAATCTCAGGATAACATTATCAAGATTCAAACTCTGGACATCAGCCCAGCTCAGGTCTCCGATAAAGAAGTTCAGGATGTGAATGCACCTTCACGGTATCGCGTGCTCTTGGAGATCTCAATATTCAAAGTGAAGAAGGAGGCCTAAGATGCAATTTAGATTTGTAAAAGACCTCGCTATCGCCCTGATCGTAATTCTGCTGGGAGTCCTGATAGTCCGCCTGGTATTCTTAAACCAGAAGGTGGCTGTAATACCCGAGACCTCCGTTCATATCCAGGAATCGGTTACAGATACTCTGATGAGTAGGATTCGCACCATTGAAAACTCTATCCAGGATCGTAAGAACTTTGTGTTCAGCGCTCGCAAAGACCCGCTGCGCCAGGGAAATATCATCAAAGATAACGTGGACCGCCTGAAGGAATTTGAGGAAATGGTACGTAATACTTTCCGCCTTGCCACCACCGCTATCGATGAATATGGAAATAAGATTGCCTATGTGGAATATCAGGACAATCTGCACGAAGTTCGCGAAGGAGAAATAGTGGCCGGACGCAAGATTCTGGAAATAAATGATAAAAACATCCGCTACTCAATGGGCGGAAAAAATTATACAGCAAACCTGATGCCAAGACCCGAATTGAAAAAACAAGACCTTTATATCAAATCGGGAATCAGCGGTAACTGGTAAAATATATTATAATAGTGGGAGTAAATATGAAACACATGCTTTCAAGTAAGCAATATCTGTGCTTGATCCTGGTGCTGGTCCTTGCCATTTCGGCGCTGGTTGCTCAGGCTAATCCAATGACAACAAAGGTTACCTTTAATGCGGATGACGCTACTTTGTCCTCCGTCTTAAACGCATTGTCCCGGCTCTCTGGAACCAATATCGTATTGGCCATTGAGCAAAGAGGCGACAGAGACGATCGCGATGAAAAGCGCGTGACCATTAACATCAAAGATGTGCCTATCGAAACTGCGGTATCTCTGGTAGCACGCACCACTGGCCTTGCATATCGTGTGCTTTCGGGAAACACCTTCGTGGTGGGCGAGAAACAAAACGTTATGGAAGAAGTGGGAGAGCGGAGTAATATCCTCTACCTTAACAATCTGGATGCTGTGAAGGTGTCTGATGCCTTGCAAAACACCGGAGTAAACATCGTGCCTCTGGAAGGGCAAAACGCCATCATGGTCTATGCCAATCAAGAAACTTTTGAGCAGATAAGCACTTTGGTCCAAGGCATTGACTTAGAGCAAAAACAGATCGAAATCAGGGTTCGCCTTATCGAAGTCAATATCACAGATTCCAAGAAAGTGGGTATAGACTGGAGCAGATTGAACCATCTTACCACCATTCTTGCAGAAGACCCAGTAAATGCAGACGGCACCGGCTTGCCTTTTAACTATACTGACGAAACCGGATATCTGCCACATGGAGATCCGTTTGAATTTGAAAGACTGCCTGAAGATCAGTATTTCCAGAGAATCAATGGTTTTGACGATCTGGGTCACTTTAGCCGTCAGCTCACCGCTTTTGATATCACTATCGACTGGCTCCTGGAAAACAATGCAGCCAAGCTGCTGACCGATACCCGGGTTACCTCCCTCAATGGTGAAGAAGCTGTCCTGCATATCGGCGAAGTAATTCCCTTTGTTGTGACTGACAATGAAAAACAGATTCAAGTGGAACGCGAAGAAGTCGGTATCATGCTGACCGTGACTCCTACCGTGAACAAAGATGGCAATATCACCGCCAAGATCGCTCCAGAAGTATCTTCCGTGACCGAACTTGTGGGTGGCTATGTGCCCCGTACCAGAGTTCGCAGAGTGGCATCTACAGTAACTGTGCCTAATGAACATAAAATCATTGTGGGTGGATTGCTGAACTCTTCGATCTCTCAAAGAACTAACAAAGTTCCCTTCCTGGGTGACCTCCCATTTATCGGTAAAATCTTTCAGCACCGTTATGAAATGATCGAGAATACCGATCTTATCATGGAAATTACTCCCAGGTTGGTCTCAATGGACGAGCAAGCCCCTACACCCAAATTGGATGAAAGACTTACCCGTACTCTGATTGAATATGAAGAAGACCAAGAGGAGGAATAATGAAGAAATTTAATTCCCTTATCCCAATATTAACTATGATAGCGATTATCCTGGTAAGCCTCTCGGCTTCCTGTGATAAACGCAATCCCCCGCCAATACTTCATCCGCCGAAAGAGCCCATCAAGCTGGAGGATATTCGGGTCATTCACAAAATCACGGCTAGCCCGGATACTATCTATGCTGATAACAATGTTACCTATTCAGAGATAGCCGTAGAAGTGAAGGATGGTGAAGGCTTTGGTGTAATCGGCCAGATGGTCCAGTTTAAAACCGACATAGGCCGGATTCTTACCAATGTAGCCACTGATAGTTCAGGTATTGCCCGAAGTACCTTCTGGGATGCCGGAGATGTGGGTATGGCGACCATTACCGCTATTGTACGTAATTTCTCTGAGTCGGACCCCGATTCCCTATTATCTGCCGATACCGCCAGGGTAAACGTTGATATCCAGGATATACCGCCTATTCAGACTGTCACATTAGCTGTTAACAATACTACAAACGTCGGAATGCCTTACGAAATGGGCGTTGGTCAACAGATCCCGGTATCTGCCAAAGCCTGGAATACTAATGGCGAACTTTTACCAAACAATTCGCTGATAACATTCTCTTGTACTACCGGAAGATTCTTTGATAGCCAGGGTAATGATCTGGGTTTAGAAACCGTAGCCAGAACCTTCAATGGCAGGGCTTCGGTGCAATACAATTCCGGTACCCAGGCTACAACCATACCTGGAGCTACTCCCGGTGAGTTATCAGCAACAATAGGTGGCGTAACGGACAGCCGCGAGATTATCGTAAAACCGGGTACGCCAGCCTCGATTCAACTTAAGAGCTATCTTCATATCGATGGCGAAGATGTGCCTTCCATCACCAGTGAAGTGGGTAGCCCTCACCAGATATTCATGGTGGCGAGCTTAAAGGATATGTATTTCAACGAATGCCAGAATAATAGGGTTGATTTCAGCACCGATCTTGGTACTTTCATGAATACAGCACAAACTACTGCGATAAACACAGATATGGCTGGAAACGCCAGAGTGCGCTTTACTCCCGGTCTGTCTGCAGGAGCAGCTACGATCAAGGCATCTTCCAACAACGATACACTCTCTACTCAAATCATCTTCACCATTTCTTCCGATGAGGTGTACTCCATGGATTTCACAGAGGAACAAGCCATCGAACTTAATGTGGCAAACACCGGTGGAGCCTCGTCCGCTATCCTCAGAGTGAAACTAAGAGATATCAACTACAACCTGGTTGATTCACCTTATGAAGTGCAATTCAAAATAGTAAATGTCAGTCCTCCAGCAGGAGCTAACCTAAATGGGCAACCTGCCAGTGAGTGGGTAACCGTTACTTCTAATGGTGGAGAAGCACAAGTTTCTGTGAATGCAGGGACAGAATCCGGAGTTTTGAAGATTCAAGCTCGTTGTGAAAAAAGTGAAGGTGTGTATATAACAGCGGAGAAACCCAATGTAATTATTCATGCGGGTCCTCCTCATACTTTAACCCCATTCTTTGGCGGCTATAACTCAGGAACTGAGATGCAAGGTGGATTGTGGAGGATAGTGGCAGGTTCTCATGTGCGCGATATCTACAACAACCCTGTATCTATAAATACCGCAGTATGGTTTGAATTGGTTGGAGCCAATGCTCAGATTGATGGTTTTGGTACTGTGGGTAACGTAAGCATTGAAGGTGACTCTCTGCAGGGAGTGGCCTATACGATAATTACATATCATGGCACTCTTACCAATGAAGAGATAACAATCTATGCCAGTAGCGGAGGAGTCCCAGGACTCTATACAGATATATTGCCACTGAACCAGCCTAACCTTTACCTGGATACTGATCCCGGCACAGTGGCTTTTGCTCATCAGGCAACCCAGCCTAAAGAAGCAGATATCCTGGTCTATTTAGTTGATGGTCAGGGTATCCCAATTACCGGTAGTCAGATTATGCTGACCAGCAGCAGGGGACAGATTGTGTATAATACAAATTATCCTCCTGGTGGAGATAACTATCCT
>JALNWR010000078.1 GCA_023230795.1 Candidatus Cloacimonadota bacterium | reverse complement strand
CTAAGTGGGAATTTTTAACTTGACTGATTTGGGCTGTTCTTAGATATATCATCGTGATACCTCGTATTGATATTTTGTGTAAGACACGTTACCATAATTAGATACGGGGTATTTTTGTCAAGTGCTATTATTGGCTATTTTGTTGTCGGATAGTGGGTTGCACAAGTGAGAAACGTTAGTAGTAACTGTCTCATGTTTACTCCTTTGAGTTAAGAGTCTATTTGCTTAAATAGCTTTTGCGCTGAAGCCATAAACAACGTAGAGGCGGAATCTTTCCGCCAACCCATGTTTATCTGCTAACCTAACTTTTAAGATAGAAGCCCTGCTTGGCGGTATGCATTACCACGGCGCAGGGCCCCAGGTTTCTGTTTTGATACCCTAAGCTCAAATGCAAAACTATGCCGATGTAATCCATACGCATTTTGCGTGTAATCGTGCGATGATTGCGATGCCAAAACGTATAGACACAAAGCAAGAGTTTTGCTCATTTCGACAGCTTGCTTGATTTTACTTGCGATCTTTGCAGTCATGCACAGGCTCATGATCGCGGGTTTGACGGTTAAAAGCGTTATCTGTACAGTTAAGTGGATACCTCCCATACAAGGGGAGATCGGAATATAATGATTGATCTTGCTTTGGATTATGCCCGAGAAAAGCGTATTATGAAAGGCATGAAGCTGCTTTCTGCTTTGCAGATAGCTCAGTGGATGCTTTTCAAAAAGAGGCTCATTTGCATAAGCCGGTAAATACTGATTGAGCTGCCTTAAGTTCTTTTCAATCAACATCCCCTTCCTCGCTTTGGGATACAAAAATAAAAAAATACCGTGGGAAGCTACTTTATCCAGCTACTGCATCATGAAATCTTCATGATTACAAACGGCAACGAGCTTCCTAAGCTTCACAATACCAATATATATATGCTCTGTTTTTGTGTCAAGCAAAAATATCTATGGCAGGCAATTCCCCATCTATTATGAGCCTGATTCAGCCCTGCTCGCACTCTCTCACCTTCCTTGAATATTGGGCTCGCCCTGTGCACCGGCTCCGGAAAGCCATTTACCTCCCAATCTATCCGTGTAACTATTCAAATCTCAGGTGATGCCTCAAGCAATCAGCCTCCGGATCAGGCAGCTTTGAAAACTTGTTATCTTCCCACAAATCTCTATCAGACAAGCAGATCCCAGCTTGGCAGAAAGATGGCAATAAAAACTTATTGACAAATAAACTGTTTTTTAGGATTGTGTCCGAACAATGCGTTCCGGAATAGCTCAGCGGTAGAGCGGGTGGCTGTTAACCACTAGGTCGGGGGTTCAAATCCCTCTTCCGGAGCCATTTTTTTTGCCTACAAAATAACCCGGCTTTTCCCCCAATATAGATTCTCTCTAATGCTTTAAATTTAGCTGAACGCCAACTTTTGCCATCGGGAATGAAAGAAGATTCTTTGAATTTCGCTGGATTGGCTTACTTGCTGGATTTGGATGCGTCCGCATCCAGCAAGGCCAAAGCCTTGAAAATTGAGCACGTCCCGTGCTCTGCAGACGAGACGCCTGCAATCCAGCAGTTCTACCTAATGAACAGCTTTCATGTAAACTCCATTTCACCTCCCTCCCGGATATCCATCTCTGTGAAACCGCATTCTGCCAGAGGATTTATTCCATGATTTCGTAGATTAGTGGCTCTTTCTCTTTTTGCACCGGAGCAATCTTGTAAGCATCGCGGATCAGTTCTGCCACCACGCGTCCTTTGTCCTCGCTATTGGCATGCACTGTGCCGATCTGCTCTCCCGCCTCTACTTTATCTGAAATCTTGGGATTCAGCAGAGCGCCGGAGCTGAAATCCAGCTTGTCGCCGGTCTGCATGCGTCCTGCCTTGATCTGCACCAGAGCATAGCCGATGGCGCGGGCATCTATGGCATGGACATATCCGCTGGTCTTTGCCAGGATGGGAATCTGGTATTTGGCGGTATCAAAGAGGCTGTAATCTTCTATCACTTTTGCATCGCCCTTTTGGGCAGCGATGATTTCGGCAAATTTGGCCAGGGCCGAGCCGTCTTCTACCACAGAGTTTATCATCTTTTCCGCTTCCGGTCTGCTCCCGGCCAGGCCGGACATTTTCAGCATTTGGGTGATCAAAGCGGTGGTGATTTCATAGGTATCCGGCAGGTAATTTCCTTTCAGGTATTCTATGGCTTCTATGGTCTCCAGGGCGTTGCCCACAGCCTGTCCCAGGGGGGAATTCATATTGGAAAAGACCACCGAGACCTTTTGACCAAAGCTCTTTCCGGTGTGAATCAGATGTCCGGCCAGCTCTTTGGCCCGGCGCAGATTCGGCATAAAGGCGCCGCTGCCTATCTTGAGGTCTATCACCAGATACCGGGCACCTTCGGCGATCTTTTTGCTCATGATGCTGGCGGTGATCAAAGCCGGACTTTCCACCGTGCCGGTAACATCGCGCAGGGCATAAATATGCTTGTCTGCCGGAACCAGTTCTTCGGATTGTCCCACCAGGGCATAGCCGTGTTTCAACACCAGCTTTTTAATGTCCTCAATGCTGTATTGGGTATTAAACCCGGGGATGGCTTCCAGCTTATCCAAAGTGCCGCCGGTGTGCCCCAGCCCGCGTCCGGAGATCATCGGCACGTGCATCCCCAAAGCCGCAGCTATAGGAGCCAGCATCAGCGAGATTTTGTCGCCCACGCCGCCTGTGGAGTGTTTATCTGCCACTTTGAGTTCGCTCCCAAAATCAATCTGTTTGCCGCTCTCAATATAGCATTTGGTAAGCGCACTGATTTCAGGCGGCATAGCTCCCTGAAAAAAGAAGCACATCAGCAGCGCCGACATCTGATATTCGGGGATGCTGCCCGCCAGGTAGTTTGTGATAAAATAGCTGATTTCAGGCTCGGTAAGTTCAAAACCGTTCCGCTTTTTCAAAATGAGTTCTACAGGATTGTACTGCATATTTCGTCCTTTTAATTTGTGGTTAATTTCTCCCGGATATAACCGGAAAACATATCCATGATCCAGACCACCAGAGCGATGAGCCACATGATGAGCCCCACGTTTCGCCAGGATAGCATCTGTTGCTGTTGATAGAGTGCCAGTCCGATGCCGCCGCCGCCCACAAAGCCTACTATGGTGGCCATGCGCACGTTGATATCCCATCTATATATAGTAAAGGCCAGATATGGTGCCAGAATCTGCGGAGCCACGGCATAACGCCAGATCTGCAAAGTGGAGGCACCGGTAGCCTTGATCGCTTCCACCGGGCCAGGATCGATATTTTCTATCTGTTCACTATAAAGCTTTATCAAAGCTGCGATCGAATGAATCCAGAGTGCCAGCATCCCCGCAAAAGGGCCGATGCCTACCCAGACCACGAAGATGATGGCCCAGACTATGGCTTCGATAGAGCGGAAGATGGTGGAAATAGTGCGGATAAATAGGTAGGCGATCTTGCCCGGCACGGAGCCGAACATCAGGTTTTTGGCGGCAAAAAAGGAGAGCAGAAAGGCAAAAGGAATGGCCAGTACGGTAGCCAATAGCGCCAGATAAATGGTCTCCACCAAAGCCGCCAGCATGGGCACCAGCTGCTCGGTATTCGGATTGAAGATGCCGCGCAAAATAGATGTGGTATTTGATGCCTGTGTAAAAAAGGCCAGCGGTTTCAGCTCCACTATCACCCAGGCCATCACTATCGATAGCAAAATCGCAAAGCCGGCCTCGTATTTCCAAAAAGATTTCACCTGCTTCATGCCGGCGATCTTGGCCGCCAGAGAGCCCTTGCTGAGCACCGTAAGTGCAGCTATCGCCACCGGCGCCAGCAGGATGAACCAGCCCGGCACGGAGAAGGTCGCCCAACGCAGCAGCAGCCAGGCAAGGCAGGCCACAACATAGAGCCAGACGCCATATTCGATCAAGATCAGTTTTATATATTTCATAGCAAGCTATTTTCCTCTTTCTCCCAGTGCCAGATCAGGCAACCGGATGGACGGAATATTTTTTGAGAGTCTTTGTGAAAAGGCGGGATTTCGTCAAGTCTTTTCCTTGTTAGGGGTTTCCCGCAGATAGCGCGGATGGGGGTTTCACGCAGATAGCGTTGATAAGGGCGCAGATGGCGCGGATTGGGGGGGGGTTGAGGGGGTTTAGAGGGTTGATTTGCGAAGTTTGCGGCATTTTGGAATAATGTACCGGAGGCCTGCCATAGCTCCGTTTTGGCTTTGGATACCAAGCTGCTTTTGGGCGTCGAAGACGCTTCGGACTTTACATGAAAACTGATTTTTGGGGTCCAAAAATCTTGCTCCTATCTACGGTCCCAAGAAATCCACTTCACATGAGTTCAGATAGCAGGCATCCACCAGTCCATATTCAGACTCTCGTAATAAATGGGGAATACCAAACAACCTTGCAGTTTTCTGGCATTCCCCCAAAATATCGAGTCACTCTTTTGATAATGAACTTAATGATAGTATATTAACTATCATCTATGCCTATGTATTTCAGTTTATACTTTTGGCAGTTAAGATTCATGATTCCAACATTAATATCCTTCCAATCCGAGTCCCATTGTTACTCTATTTAGATAGTAACCTAAAGCTACACTATGATATAGAGTCCTGTAGAGACAGCATTTAAGATAGCAAACACCGACCAGTCCATAATCAGACTCTCGTAAAATAGGGAAATGCCAGCCAGAAAGTTCTTGACAGAAAAAGTATTATCCCAAAAGGTGAATTTAACTATGTTGCATATCAATCCACAACTTTCAGGCCATTATCTTTGGGGTAGATATTACATATTTTTGGGCGCACATCGCCTATAGCAAAAAGGACTCATGTCCGCAATATAAATAAAGATCAGACAGCACAATGCTGTCATGGAGATAATCAATGATCAAAGAAGTAGGACGTCTCAATATAGATGACTATAAAATACTGGATGCTCAGGTAGAGAAAATCTTTCTGAATCTGGACAAGAAAAAACCGGATCAGGCTATCAAACTAATCATGGAAATGGGCAATACCGCCAATTACTTTGTGCGGGAAGAGCTGGGCAAACGCCTCGCAGTCTATACAGGAAAAGGCAATCTGGACAAAATCTGTGGCGATCTATTGGAGGACTTCATCTATGGAGTACGCGCCACCGGGCTCTTTTACTTTTATTACAAATATCAGGAAAGCCCCGAGCACATCATCAAAACCCTGGAAAAGACCTTTGAAACAGTCCCCTGGGAAAGTGAGACTATCTGCTTTGAGATGTGGAAGAACTTTCCCGATGCCATGCGCGAGCACATGCCGCTCTGGGCTGAAAGTGACAATGAAAAGAAGCGCGCTATCTCTATGCACGGTATGGAAAATGTCGCCTCCAGGAATCCCCAATTTGTGCTGATGTTTGTAGGCCGCCTTTTGGATGATGAAAGCGAAGAAGTGCAAAAGAAAATCTCCCACATCCTCACGCAGGTGGGAAGAGTACGCCCCATTCAGACTTATACCAATGTCCGCCGCTGGCTTATCGATGCCGATGAAGCCCGTTTTCATACCATCTGGCAGACCCTGCGCAAGCTGGCCAATATCTTTACCCAAAAGAGTAAACGCGATCATGGCAGCGACTTTATGAGCATCACCCAACGCACCGTGCAGGAATGGAGAAAGGATAAGAATCCGAACGTGCAAAATATGGGCAACAAACTCGGCTCTGTAGTCCGCATGCGCAATAAGGCCAATGCCCGTAAGTAATTCCCGCATCATCTTCATCCTCGTGGAGCCCATCTATGCCGGAAACGTGGGGGCTGTAGCGAGAATCATGAACAACTTCTGCTTTGACGAGCTTCGCATCGTGGGCAGCATTCCCCATAAAAACGACTTTTACCTGGCTATGCATTCTGAACATCTGCTTGATAATGCCCGGCTATACCCCGATCTTGCTGCCGCTACATCTGATCTCGACCGTGTGATAGCCTTCTCCCGCAGACTGGGCAAGAACAAGCCTATAGATATGTCCCCCATGCAGATGGCTGCCTATGTGCATGATCTGCCCCAGCTCAAAATCGGTCTGGTCTTTGGCCGGGAAACCTATGGCCTTACAGATGGTGAAGCAGATCTCTGCCCTCTGCGGTGTCACTTCAATGCCAATCCCGATTTCCCCTCCATCAATCTTGCGCAGGCTGTGGCTCTGGCCAGCTATGAAATCGCCAGCTTCCAGCAACGCAATCAAGAACTGGGAGGACAGCGGAAAGTGGATGCCGTCAGCGGAGACGAACTAAATAAAATCCATCAATATATGATAGACGTAATGAGCGGGATCGGCTATTTCAAAAGCCACGAGACCACAAATTGGGACGTCTTTCTGAAAAAGCTGCTGGCTCAGTTAAATCCCAATAAAGAGACTGTTTATCGCCTGCGGCAGATGTTCAATCGCTTCCACGTGCTGGTAAAAGGCAAGGGTAAAGGCTACGATTCACAATAGTACGGAGTCTAATCCGGCTTCTTCAATATCCTGGTAAAATCCTTCTTAAAGAAGCGGGTGATGAAGAGGGTTTTGATGCCGATGCCAATTTTGCGGGGAGTGATGGTGCTGTTTCTCATGCTGTCTATCAAGAGCGGAAATAGTCTCCAGCCTTTGCTGAGATAGACTCTTACATAAGCTTTGGGCAGCAGCTTCTCGATCTCGGTATGGCTGATGCCGGCGGGACGATATACGCAGTGCAAGATGTCATACTCTTCCCAATTGTAATGCCTGATCCGCTTTTCTGCCCTCAATCTCTCAAATAGCTCTGTGCCGGGGAAAGGCGTGAGGATGGAGATCAGGACGTAGCCCAAGGGCAGGCTGCAAAAGAACCTGATGTTCTGCTCAAGATACTCTTTGGTGTCAAATTCATCTCCGGAGCCAAGGATCATATACCAGTTATGCGTCACACCCACCTTGTTCATAATGCGGATTGCCTTTTTGATCTGCTGCACATCTATCTTCTTATGCATGCGCTCCAGCACTTCGGGAATGCCGCTTTCGATGCCAATGGAGACCAGCCTGCATCCGGTTTTCGCCATGCGGGCGAACATCTTGGGATTCCGGCAGATGGTATCCACGCGGCTCATGCAGCTATAAGTAAACTTTATATCTTCTGCTTCGATCGCATCGCAAAAACGGTTCACCCAATCGGCATCCACAGTCAGATTGTCGTCATGAAACCAGAAATCCGTATAGCCCCATTCGATGTATTCCTTGATTTCCGAGATTACGGTCTCCACGCTGCGTTTGCGGTATGATCCTCCATAAAAGGCTGAAATAGAGCAGAAAGAACAAAAGAACGGGCAGCCGCGGGAAGATACTATTTTGGGGCTGAAGCTAAATTCCAGAGCGGTAAGATCACGCGTGATCTTCGGCAATTGTTCGATGTCCTGCATGATCACTATCTGCTCATCGTTCCAAAAACGTTCATCCTTATAGAAGACCATGCCCATAATCTCCGGATATTCATTGCCCTTTTCCAGCTCTGCTAAAAGCTGCGGGAAGACCTCTTCCCCTTCGCCCCGGCAGATGTAATCCACGCCGGTATCTGCATAAACCTCTTTATACATAAAGGTAGCATGATGTCCGCCGATGATGGTTTTGAGCTGGGGATGGCTCTTCTTTATCTGAACCAGAAGGTCGCGCACTATGGGATAAGTGGATGTCACACAGGAGACTGCCAGCAGTTCGGGCTGATAGCGGCGGATATATCTGTCCACATTGTCTTTATCGGCTATTACCACTGTGACCTTGTGCCCGGCATCTCTGGCTGCAGCAGCTACGTATAGCAAGCCCTGCAATATTTGATTGCCAGTGCGCAAGCTCTCCAAGCCACCGATGGTGGACTTTGGCGAGATTAGCAGTATCTTCATGTCTAACTCCTCTTGTCTCTAATTCTTTAGCATTAAAAGAGCAGCGAAAATCCTGTCTCTTCCTTATGCGTTACTTTATTTTATCAAGCTGATCTTCTTAGTCTGCCCCGTGCTTTGCAGGATGTATATGCCATTTGGGCACTGCAGGCCGCTGCTGTCTTTCCCATCCCAGCTCTGAGTATAGCCGTTTTTGCTATTGAGCTTCAGACTTGTGATCAATTGCCCTTTCAGGTTATATATCTTCACGGTTTCCGGTGCTTTCCCTGAGTGCTCCAAAGTGATATTGAGATGGGAGCGCATGGGATTGGGATAGGCTTTGAGCTGGATTTGCGCAGGCGCTACCTGCTCATCGGAATTTGCTACAGGCTGGATAACTTCCAGTTTTGTGAGAATCAGCCCCACCATTTCAGATAGTCCCAGATCGCCATCAGCCACTTCCGTGAGATGGAAACTGCTGCCGATAGTCTTGTATGTATCAGGAGCGTTCAGCACTCCAATGATAGCATCGATATAGACGATATTAGCGGTTTTAAAGAGCATACTGGCGCTGGCACCCACAGGCGACAGGGCATCGGTCTGAAAATCATGGTTCGTGTAATCCCAGTAGCTGTCTTCAGCCCGGATTCTATCTATGTGCACCACCATGTCAAAGGGGGCTTCCAGGCCAAATTTGCCCAGAAACTCATCATTGGGATCCCAGGGCAGACGTCCTTCCATATAGATTTTGCCGCCGGCTTCCAGATAGCCATTCAGGAGATTGTACTCCAGGCTGCCTTCCTGCGGAGCTTCATTATCAAAGAGACAAAACACCGCTGCAAAGGAATCTATATAGTCATAATCCGGGATGAGGCGATTGCTATAGACCACATTCAAGTCTGCGTTTTCCCGGATGGCATTGACCACAGGATAGCCATCGAAATGAGGAGAATAAACCAGGATTTCCCCTTCCGGCTGGAGAAATTCGGTATGTCCCAGGACGGGATCGCCAAAAAGCAGATAGGTATATACGTTTTGCAATTCCGGCCAGATGATGCCGCCATCATCGATGGGATCGCCAAACAGATAATATTGAGTGTGCAAGAGATTGGTATAGGCCAGAGCTGCGCCGGCGCTATAGCCTCCTTCGGCATAGTTTTCCAGGAAATGGTAGTTATAGCTACAGAGTCCGCCCCAACCGGGATTTTCCCAACCGACCTTGTACCAGCCGGTTCTGCTGGCAGCCACGATGGCTACGGCTTTGCTCACCAGAGCCTTTTCCGCCAGAGATTGCTGATTGTAATCCAGATAGCCGTTATTGCAGGAGGCGGCAAAGATCACCGAGCCATATTCACTTTGAATATTATCAAAACTGTATTTATCCACCAGCGGATACCACTGCATTTCATAGGAATCCGGGCTGCCGTTGTTATTTGTATCCTGCATCCAGATCTTGCGGGCGGAAGAGACGGGAGAGCCATGTGCACTCCAATTTATCAAGCCATAATCTTCTGTCCTCAGCTGGTGGTTAAAATTGCTTTCATCCAGATCATAATCTGAAGGATGTGAAGGCAGCACGCCCAGCTGTTCATACAAAGTAGTGCTCTCATAATCCCGCAGGATAGTGACTTTTATCAGCTCCATGAAGTCTGCCCCATCGGTCTGCGGCATGTTAGATTGCGGTTCACCCTGATAGTTCAGATAAGCTGCGGGCAGCAAAGCTTCGTTCTTGAAAGCGGCTGTGCTTTGCTCAAAGGCCAAAATGCGCTGGGCAATCTGCCCCACCTCAGCGGCATCATTGGTACTGAAGCGTCCCACAAAAGCTTCCGGAGTGTAATCCACCCCATAATCTTCCTCGCCATACTGGGAGTAATATTCACCCAGGCGGCCATCTTCATCCGTATCCCAATTGCTGGTGAGATCGGCATAATAAAAGTCTGAAGCTACCGTATTATTACCATTTGGCTCCGGAGTGAGATAGGCGATGGGCACCAGATCATGATCTCCCACCAAAAGCACATAGCTAAAGGGATATAGCACTTGCTGGGTGATCAGATGATTGCGTAGCTTTTCGGCACCGTCTGCACCCACTTCATTGACCAAAACTTCTGCGATATCGGAAAACTGCACATCAAAACCCTGTCCCTGCCGAAACGCAGTCCACACACTTAAAGCATTATACAGCTCGGGCGTACTGATCACCCGGATTCCCATGCTATGACGGGTAGAAGAGCGGTACCAGATCTCAAGCTGCTGAGAATTGGCAAAGAAATCTGCACTCTTGAAGGTAGCAGGAATCTGCCCTTGCTCGCTGCTCCCGGACCGGTATTGGATGCTGATCTTTACGCTTTCAGACCACAGACCCAAGGCTTCATCATAAGGCAGCACGGCAAAGCTCAGATAGTTCAACTCTCCCCACTTACGCTGTCCCAGATAACTATATCTTTTCCCAGTAGAGCGCGGGCTGGAGCTGCCCAGTATCCCTTCGCTACTGATGAAGGGGGGATTGATCTGCTGATAGCTCTTTGCAGCTGCTCTGGGACTGGCAAAAGTAAGCTCATAGTCCAGCATTTCCGCATTTTTGGGCAGCAGGATATTCACGCTGTGAACCGGAACCTGTTTGCTACCCGGCGCTGTGCTGTATCCGCTACGGGCGCTTTCCGAAAAAGAGACCTCCACCGTGAGGCCCCTGGCAAAAATCAAGATAGGAAGTACTAAGATCAGGATGAACAAAGATTTTTTCATGGCTTTTTTCCTTTGAATTTAGGTTTAGCTTTGGCTTTAGGTTTGTGGGCATTCTTTTTGAGTTTGGGACGATACAGCTTAGCTTTACTGAGCGGCATTCGGGAAGTTGCCTGCTTTAAGGTACTGCTATCCAGAGTCTCGCGATGCTCCTGCAAAAAAGCCTCCACAGGGATGGGCGCCTTGTCCCAAAGGTCACTCAGAAACCAGCCCAGCGCCTGTTGTACCACTTTCTCCCGGTCCCGGATCAAAGGCGTGAGAAAGTGCAGCATGGCTTCGGCATCCAGGGCACGTCTTTGCCACATCAGGGATATGATGACTGCGCGGCGGGTATATTTACTGCGTGAATCCCGCCAGGAGGCGAAACTCTGTAGATCACACAGCTCCAGCTCAAAGAATACCGGCAGGATTTTAGAACCCAAAAGATCGGCATGCGCCCAATTTTCCACAGCCGTGTCCAGCCATTCCTTGATGCGTTCACGTATGTAAGCATCCATGCGGGGGCGATGCTTTTTGATCAGCATAATAGCCAGACTGCCAAATTCATATTTCCCGGTCTTGAGTAAGATCAGGCCCAGCTCCGCTATCTCGCGGGGGGTGATTTCATATTCTGTAATGATACGGTCCCGCAGAACTTTCAACTCTTCATCTTCGATGCCAAAGGCGTCGTAGCCCTCGGTGAAATTACGCATATTGCGGATGGCCAGTACGGGGTCTTCACGATCAAAACAGAATCTTTCGATCTCGGCATATATACTCTTGAATTTCTTGTTCATTTCAGGTCTATCCATAATTCTCCACCAGATAATCACCGGACAAGTCTGCCCGGACTTCGTTTTAGACTACTATCTTCAATGCAAGGATTGTTCCAAACCTGCTGCAGATAGCTTTTCAGAGTATGCTCAGCCCTGCCCCTGAATCTTTACGGACTACAGTTCTACCACAAAATCCCGCTGAAAATCATGCTGCTCATCGTGATCCACATAGCCCAGAGGGTTTCTTACCATCCGTGTTTCACCGATATAACGATCATCAAAATCGTGAGCATGGCCATGCACCCAGAGCGCAATTTCGGGATGCTGTAAGATCAGATCATCCAGATTGGAGGCAAAGCCGGTGGTGAGTTCCGAACCCTTGAATATATCCGGCACACACTGGAAACTGGGCAGATGGTGGGTCATCACGATAGTCTTACCCGCAAAGGGATTGGAAAGCGTATCCTGGATAAACTTCAGGGACAGATCATGATAATGATTGCTGTCAGCT